>CAIYPG010000055.1 GCA_903928055.1 uncultured beta proteobacterium
CTGCAGGATCAGCTTCTTCATTTCGGCTTCGTTCATGTTCTTGGGGTCGAGCGCTTTTTTCATGGCCGCCCAGTTGCGTTTCTCCCAATGCCCCTGCAGATCGCAGCAGAGCGAGGTTCCCCAGCCCATGCCGCCTTCGAGGAAGGCGAAGTTCAGCTTCGGGAAGCGCTTCACCACGCCACCGAGGAACACGGCCTTGCAGAATGTGTGGTTGCCATTGGCAAAATGGTCGATGTGGTTGTAGACATCATTCGACCACGACATCCGGTCCACCCAGTCACGGCTGCCGCCGTGCGCCGTCACCGCCACGCCGAGGTCCACATAGGTCTGCCAAAGCGGGTCGTAGTCGTACTGGTTGTCGAGACCCAGCGCTTCAATGTAATACGGCCGGTGTTCGGGCTTCATGTAATACGCCGAGTTGACCGAAGCCTCTTCGCCCGATTTGTCGGCAAAGGCCGGCACCACCCGTGGAAAAGCGCCGACCGTCATGATGGCCTTGAGACCCAGTTCATTCCGCAGGAATTTCGCCTCGTCGATCGCCTCCTGCGGCGTGATCGGCGCGATCACCCCCACGGTGCCGAAACGGTCTTCATGGCCTGCAAAGGTATCGCGGGTCATGGTGTTGAAGGCACGCACGACGGCCTTGCGCATGTCTTCACCCGGCGTGCGGTGGATGTTGAGGCCGATCGACGGATACATCATCGCGTAATCGATGCCCAACTCATCCATGCGCGTGCGGAGCAGGTTCGGCATCATGATCGTGGCACGGTCGTAGGTGTCAGTGGGCGACAGCCACCAGGCGGCGCGGCGGATGCGCTGCTGTTTGCGCTGCTCGTCCGTGGCGTCATACCACTTGCGGTGCCCGGTACAGAATTTTGCATAATCTTCGGCCATCTTCGGGCCTGCGACCTCGCGGACGTAGTCGATCAGCACGGGTATGGACTCCACCCAGTGGCCGTCGCCGTCGACGATGGGGTGCCTGATCTGCGCGCGGATTTTCGCGACGTCACTGCCTGATGTCATTGCTCCACTCCTTGATTGTTGTCACTGCGTGCAAACGGCGGGCATGCCTTCTCCGCCAGACTTGCACGCACACGTTTTTTCCGCTCCCCGGCCAAGGACTCCGACAAGCGGGCAACGGCCGGCAACACTCTGGATCGCGACTACGCGAAGACTGCGCACCTGCTGTTTTTTTATCGGCACAGCGGACTCGCGACCCTGACGGAACTGCAAAGAATCTCTCCTGCGGAAATACTAACCGAGGCCATGGCCGAAAACAACGCGCCTCCCGGCTCTCCACGTGGGTGAAAACCCGGGTTCCCCTTGGGGAAGGCATCATTTCGCCTCCGTGCGACGGGTGATTTCAAAGGGACAGTGATAGC
Organism: uncultured beta proteobacterium; assembly: GCA_903928055.1. Lineage (GTDB taxonomy): Bacteria > Pseudomonadota > Gammaproteobacteria > Burkholderiales > SG8-39 > CAIYPG01. The sequence goes on from CAIYPG010000055.1 coordinate 1,383, forward strand.
ATTACGGCCGGTTGCGGGTCCCCCGCCAATCCGCCGCGACGACAGCCATGCCAGCCCTGTCGGCACGCGGCCCGTTCCCGCGCAAGGAGGCGTGCGATGAACAAAGCAGTGGAACAAATCGGTCTCGGCGCCACCCGTACACTGGCCAACCATGTCGCCGGCGCACGCTTCGCGTCGCTGCCTCCGGCCACCCTGCATGCCTTCAAGCGTGCCCTCCAGGATTTCATCACCTGCGCCGTGTCCGGCGCTGCCATGCCGGTATCCAAGGCGCTGCTGTCCTACTACCTCGAAAATGATGCCACGCGCACGGCCTGCGTCATCGGCAACGGCGCCATGCTCTCTGCACCCAACGCCGCGCTGATCAACGGCGCGAATACCCATGGCCTGGATTTCGATGACGGCTACACCCAGGGCTCGTGCCATCCGGGCGGCATCATTTTCTCGGCGGCAATGTCGGTTGCACAGCAGTACCGCTCAACGCCGCAGGACATCATCGTCGCCGTGGTCACCGGCTACGACGTGATGCTGCGCATCGCCGCCGCGATGCATCCGGCATCAGCGCATCGGGGCTTTCACAACTCGCCGCTGGCTGGCGTATTCGGTGCAGCGGCGGCCGCAGCCAGACTGTTGCGCCTCGACGCCACCCAGACCCTGAACGCACTGGGCCTGGCCGGCAGTTTCTCCAGTGGCATCCGCGAATACCTGGACGAAGGTGCGGAAATCAAGCGCATCCATCCGGGCAAGGCGGCGCGTGACGGCGTCCTGTGCGCGGAATTCGCCAGACGCGGCATCACCGGCCCCTCGCGTGTGCTGGAAGGCCGCAACGGTTTTTTCCGCACCCACATCGACGAACCGGTGAAATGGCCGCTGCTGCTGGAAGGCCTGGGCACGCACTTCGAGATCGAATCTGCCTACTTCAAGCCCTACCCCTGCTGCCGTCATTACCACGCTGTCATCGATGGCATCAAGGCACTGAAACAGCAGCACGGTTTCAGCGCCTCCGACGTGGCGCACGCAAATCTCGGCATTTACGCGGTGGGCGTGAACGGCCACGACAGCAAGGCCTGCGAATCCCTGCTCGATGCCCAGATGAGCGCGCCCTGCGCGGCTGCCCTGGCCCTGCTGTACGGCGATGTCACTGCGCCGATGTTCCTGCCGGAAACGCTGGAACGCCCGGAGTTTCGCGAAACGATCAATCGCATCGACGCCGAACTTGATGATGAATGCGAGCGCATTTACCCTGGCACGCGCTCCGGTGCGGTACGAATCGAGTTGCGCGACGGCCGCGTTCTGGAGAAGCGCGTCATCGATCCCAAGGGCGAAGTCGAGAATCCCATGACCGATGCCGACCTTGACGGGAAATTCATTTCCAACTGCGAACCGCTGATCGGCCGCGTCCGATGCGAAACACTGCGCGTATGCATCAAGCAGTTCGAAACCCTTGCCGACGCCACTGAATTCTTCAAGTGGTAATCGGAATCCGCCGGCAAACAAACACCTACCTCACAGCAGCCCACCTTCAAGGATATTCATGAGCACCAATGCCCCAATCACCGATACCAGCACCGTTCTGCCGAATGACGCCCCGGTTCCGGACAACGAGCTCATCCGCCTGCTGAACAGGCGCGGCACGGTGCGCAACTTCAAACCGGACCCGATCCCCGATACCTGGATCAAGGCGCTCATTGCCGCCGCACAGCGCGCCCCGACCTCGTCGAACATCCAGGCCTACAGCATCATCGTGGTCAGGGATCTCGCCACCAAGACCGAACTGGCGCGCCTTGCCGGCAACCAGAAGCACATCATCGACTGCCCTGTGTACTTCGCACTCTGTGCGGACCTCACCCGCACCGAAATGGCCACGGAAATGCATGGCGAAGCATTCGAAGGCCGCACCCTGGAAAAGGGCCTCGTGTCCAGCATCGATGCCGCGCTGATGGGGATGACCATGTCGCTGGTCGCCGATTCGATGGGACTGGGTAACGTGATGATCGGCGGCATGCGCAACCAGCCGGTCGAAGTGGCGAAACTGCTCAAGCTGCCCCCGCGGGTCTATGTGGTGTTCGGCCTGTGCGTGGGCTTTCCGAAGCACGCCCCCCTGCCCAAGCCGCGCCAGTCCATGGAAGCCGTGGTCCACAACGAGTTCTACGATGGCTCGGCCCGCGAGAAGGCC
>CAIYPG010000056.1 GCA_903928055.1 uncultured beta proteobacterium
CGGCATCCATGAACACGTAGAACGGATCGGCAAAATACGAGTAGGTCACTTCCTTGCGCTCAAGGTTGACCATTTCGAACTTGTCGTCGGCGCGATACACGGTCTCGCTGCCGGCGCCCGTGAGCAGGTTCTTCAGCTTCATCTTGACCACGGACGCATTGCGGCCGGATTTGCTGAACTCGGCCTTCTGCACGACCAGCGCATCCTTGCCAACCATGATCACGTTGCCCGCGCGAATTTCCTGAGCGATTTTCATGCTGTTTTCCTGTCGAGTATTTGCAACACCGGCGCTAAAAACGCCATTTGCGCGAAAAAGGGCGCTATTTTACTTTGCTTTGGCAGAATTGCACCAGGTTTCCGACCATATCCCCGACTCCGGAAACCCTCTCATTCCACCTTCGCGCATGCCCCGAGAGCGCATCGCTCTGGGTTGCAAGTACGCCCCATGCAGCCGACATGGCCTCGGCCGAGCCACCGTTCCAGCCATACCAGAGCGCACGCAGGGACGCGGCGAGGCCCGTTTCCATTCCCCGGGTATAGGTGTCCAGGAAAGCATCCAGTTTGACCCAGTGAGCCCCGGCTTCCTGAGGATAGATGTGCCAGACCAGCGGGTGTTGCGCCCACTGCGCGCGGACAAAGGAGTCCTCGCCGCGCACGAAATTCCAATTGCAGCACCACAACAATTCGTCATATTGGTGCTGCGGCAGGAAGGGCAGCAGGCGAACCTCGAGCCTGCCACGCCGCAGGGTTTCTCCGTCGCACGCATCCGGCGCGCCCAGCCATGACAGCAGTTGCGGTCGAAGCCGGCTCTGCGGCACGGCGGCAACCAGCGACCGGGCACCACGCGCCCAGGCATCGAGCAATACCGGCCCGGCCGGATTTTCGTAGCCGAACAATGAGGCCGATTGCGCGTCCGGCGGCACCGGCGCAAATCCGAGGCCGCCCCAGAACTGCGCCTGGGCTGCGGAATCGCGCTGGATCGCCGAACGCCTCTCCTCCAGCCCCGCTTCCTTGAGCAGCCCGCCAGTGCCGGGCCCAAACCCCGGGAAGAAAAAATACCGTTCCAGCGGCAGGCTGGGGTGCGGTGAGGGCAGCCCGTGGTGGCCTGCCACCCAGGGTTCGGCGCTCAGGTATTCGAGCGTGATCCACAGCGTGCGCGGACTGCGCGCGGCCATTGCCCGGACATAGTGGTCGGGCAGGCCGCCGCCGAAGGCATCAATGACCACATCAACCGCCTCGGTATTCTCCGACACGTCATCCCAGCGGTACACTTTCACGCCATCGACCGTCTGCGCGGCAGCATCGCCGGCATAGTCGCGATTCAAGGCATGCAGCACATCGGGACGGTCTATCCAGAGGCGCACCGACAGGCCATGTTCATGGGCCAGCTGCCGCGCCAGGCGCCAGCACACCGCAGCGTCACCATAGTTGTCCACCACGTGGCAGAACACGTCCCAGGACCGCTGGACAGCCCCCACGCTCATTGCATCTCTGCTGCGCGCACCGTTTGCCGGATGGCTGCAATCGCGGCAATGCGCATCAGCCATTCCTGAGATCGAAGATCACCGGCACGTCCACCACAAACTCGCGCCCTCTCAGCGCCTGCGGTATCTGCGTCATGGGCTTGGCCTTGCGAATCATGTCCAGCGCGGTGTCATCCAGCATCTGATATCCGCTGGAGGTTCTGATCACGGCACCCTGGATCATGCCGTTCGCGCCAATCGACAGGCGGATTTCCACCTTGCCCTGCCACCCCTTCTCCATGGCCTGGGCGGGATAACGCCGGTAGCGATTGGCCGCGCCAATCAGTGCTATGCGGTATTGCGCAAGGGTTCCGGCATCGGCGTTGTCCGTCCCCTCGCGCGCAGGACCTGCGGGAGCGGCAGCCGGTGCCTGTGGCTCGGCGGGGCGCGCCACTGCAACAGGCGGGGGCGGAGGCGCCGCGGCAACCAGTGGTGCCACCGGCGCCGGTGCCGCAGGTGGAGCGGCAATGACCGGCGCCGCAGGCGCCGGTGTCGGCGCAGTCAGCACCGGACGCGGGGTCTCGGGCCTGGCCTGAGGCAGAGGCTCCGGACGGGGCGGCGGAGTGACCGGTTGCGGAACAGCCGGCAAAGGCGGCGGCTGGGAGGTGCGTGGCGACAGGACCGCCCTCAGGATCTGCACCGGCTCGGAAGCCCGGTTTCCCTCGCGCAGCCCCGGCAGCAGGAACAGCAGGGCCGCATGCAGAGCCAGAGACGCCAGCACGCAGCCGATCAGGGCACGGGATTGTGCCCTCGCATCGAATGAATTGGTCAGACCGGGGAATGGCAGTGCTGGCATGGGGTCCCAATGGTACCGGCACATCGCCTGTTCGCACATCCCCGGCTCGCGTAACCACTCGGATGGCCAATCCGGACGGGCCATTTTCAGGCGTCGCGGGAAACACCTTCTTGCCAATGCACATATGCGTCACCGGCGAAAACAAGTAGTCTTGCGCCGCGACGAATAGAGGATACGCAGACAGCAAAGCGGCTTCGACGGCCCGATACAGCGACCGCGCGGTCAGGCGGCGCTGCAAAAGCAACGCAGCGGCCAAGCGTACTCACCCCAAGAGGAGAAATGAAATGCGCATTTGTCACCCACTGACGGTCTCCGTCATTGCAACCGCCGCGCTCATGACCGGTCCGGCCGTCGCCCAGGATGTCGCCAGCTTTCCGTCAAAACCGGTGACCGTGATCATCCCCTTTGTTCCGGGCGGCAGCACCGAGGTGGAAACCCGGATCTACACCGACAAGCTGCAGGCCAGCCTCAAGCAGCCGTTCGTCCTCGACTTCAGGGGCGGCACGGGCGGACTGATCGGCGCACTCCAGCTCCAGAGGGCGGCGCCCGACGGCTACACCGTCATGATCGCCAATACGGGCTTTACGGTTACGCCCAACTTCTATCCGCAGATCAACCACGAAGCAGCGAAGGCTTTTGTTCCCATCACCGAATTGAGCAATCGCACCACGGCGGTCATTGCCAGCGCCGAAGGATTGCCGAATGTCCATAACCTGAAGGACCTTCAGGCCTGGGCCAAGGCCAATCCCGGGCAACTGAGCTGCAACACCGCCGGCGCCGGCGGCATCACCCACATCGTCTGCGCCTCCCTTGCCAACGCCATCGGCTCGCCGATCCTGGCGGTACATTACAAAGGCGTGGCACAGGGCCAGATCGACCTCATTGCCGGCCGCACCCAGGTGTCCGGCGGCACACTCCTCGCCGGGCTGAACCAGATCAAGTCGGGCAAACTCAAGGCACTCGCGATTTTCGGCAACAAGCGCACGGCGCTGCTGCCGGATGTGCCCACCGTGGAGGAGCAGGGATTCGAGGCTTACTACCCGAGCTGGTTCGGCGCTTTTGCCCCGCCGAAGACACCGCCGGCCATCGCCAACAAACTGAATGCGGAATTCGTGAAGGCGGTGAAATCCCCGGACGTCAGCGCTGCACTTGAAAAGCTCGGCACGTCGCCCGTCGGCGGCACCCAGGAGGAATTCCGCAAGAAGATCGAAAGCGAACTGGTCTACTGGAAGAAAATCATCGAGATCAACAAGATCAAGCTCGAGGAGTAATTTCCTTCCGCAACAGCTTCATGGCACGGAAGGCGTTCGTTCAGCGCCACAATGCAAAACGCCCGCAGTTGAAATGCGGGCGTTTTGTTTTTCGATGCCTGGACTGCTGCGGATCAGCGGCCTTTGTAGACTCCCTGGCGCTTTTCCTTGAAGGCGGCAATGGCTTCCTTCGAATCCTCGGTCGACCTCACGACTGCCATGTGCGAGGACACCAGGTCGAGGCTGGTGCGCAGGTCGGTGGTCAGCGACTGATAGAGGGTGCGCTTGATCAGGGACATGTTGATGGGCGGCGAGTTGGCCAGGCGGCCTGCCAGCTTGTAGGTTTCCTCCATCAGCTTGTCGTCCTCATAGACATGGTTCACCAGGCCGATGCGCTCGGCTTCGGTGCCGTCCACCCAGTCGGCCGTGAAGAACAGCTCCAGCGCCTTGGACAGGCCGACGACACGCGGCAGGAAGTAGCAGCCGCCCGCGCCGGGCATCAGGCCCACGCGCATGTAGGCCTCGGAAAAACGCGCGGACTTCGCGGCAAGGCGGATGTCGGCCATCAGGGCCATGTCCATCCCGGCGCCGGCAGCCACGCCGTTGACGGCGGCAATATAGGGCTTTTCCAGCGCCTGCACGGCCATCGCCACGCTCTGCGGACCGGCGCGCAGGCTGTCCTTGGCAGAGATCGGCGAATCGGGCGCTTCAGTGTCCGCAGCCCGTGCCGCCATGCGGCCGGTATCACCGCCGGAGCAGAACGCCTTGCCGGCACCGGTCAGAACAACAACGCGCACCTCGGGATCGGCCTGCGCATCGCGCAGCGCCTGCTGCCAGGCTTTCAGCATGTCCGGATTGAAGGCATTCATCTTCTCCGGCCGGTTCAGCAGGATGGTGGCAACGCGGTCTTTGACGCTGTAATCGAGGTCGCTCATGGTCTCTCCTTTTGTGTTTATTCAAGAGTGCGTGTGGCGTATCAATGCGGTGGCAATGCGCGGTGTCAATGCGGACAGCGGGGTAACCGATGAAACCCGCCGCTGCAGCACATGACGACTTTGCCCGCCGACTTTGTCAGCCGACTTTTGCCCTCACCTCCGCCTGAAGCTTCCGGATTTTACCTTGGCTGCCGCGAAAGACCGACAGCACCGGACGGAAACACCTTTCCAGCAGGGTAAAATATGCCGCTCGGCCCATGAGCACGTCGTACAGCGGCACATTCGTACATCCATGCCTGATGCCGGCCCCGCAGGATGCAAAGTACCAATTGAGGAATGAGTCTTGTCTCTGGACATCGGTCACCTTAGGCAGTGGGTCGGACGCACCGAGGCAGGCACGGACTTCGCCAGCCCGGTTCCCGTCGCGGGACTGTCCGCGACACTCAATGCCAGCCTTCTGACGGGGCCAAGCGATCCGCTTCCGCCGCTGTGGCGATGGCTGTTCTTTCTTCCGACTCCTGCGCAACCCAATCTGGATGCCGATGGACACCCCCGGCGCGGCGGATTCCTGCCTTCCGCGCCATTCATCCGCTGCCGGATGTCGCCGATTTCAAACTGTGCGGGCAACCCGGGACGGACGGCAAGAGCGCGCAGTTGTGGACCAGGGGCCATGAGGGCTTCGTGACCATGGAAGCCACGGCCACATTCCAATGAAGCGGCGCCGCTTGTCGTGCCCACCACAGAAAGGCTGTCTGCCATGAATGCTACGGACCAATACCGGGAATTGCGCGAAGCGGTGCGCGCCCTGTGCGCGAATTTTCCCGGCGAATACTTCCGCAAAATTGATGAACAGCGCGGCTACCCGGAAGAATTCGTCACCGCCCTCACCAAAGCGGGCTGGCTGGCTGCACTGATTCCGCAGGAATTCGGCGGCTCGGGACTCAGCCTCACCGAAGCCTCCATCATCATGGAGGAAATCAACCGCTCGGGCGGAAACTCCGGCGCCTGCCACGGGCAGATGTACAACATGGGCACGCTGCTGCGGCACGGCTCGGACGCGCAGAAAAAGCACTACCTGCCGAAGATCGCCAGCGGCGAATTGCGCCTGCAGTCCATGGCCGTGACGGAACCGGGCTCGGGCACGGATACCACCCGCATACAGACCACGGCAACGCGCAAGACCGACCATTACGTGATCAACGGCCAGAAGGTCTGGATTTCGCGCGTGCAGCACTCCGACCTGATGATCCTGCTGGCGCGCACCACGCCGCTGGCCGAGGTCACGAAGAAGGCGGACGGCATGTCGATATTCATCGTCGACCTGCATGAGGCCATCGGCAACGGCCTCAGCGTGCAGCCCATTCCGAACATGGTGAACCATGAAACGAATGAACTGTTTTTCGACAACCTGCGCATCCCCGCGAAAAACCTGATCGGCGAGGAAGGCAAGGGGTTCCGATACATCCTCGACGGATTGAATGCGGAGCGCGCCCTGATCGCCGCCGAATGCATCGGCGACGGCTACTGGTTCACGGACAAGGTGGTGCAGTACACGAAGGAGCGCAGGGTGTTCAACCGGCCGATCGGACAGAACCAGGGCGTGCAGTTCCCGATTGCCCGCGCCTACGTCAACATCGAAGCGGCCAGCCTGATGCGCTTCAAGGCCTGCGCGCTGTTCGACGCACACCAGCCCTGCGGCGCCGAGGCGAACATGGCCAAGCTACTCGCCGCCGATGCGTCATGGGAAGCCGCCAATGTCTGCCTCCAGTTCCATGGTGGTTTCGGCTTTGCCAGCGAGTACGACGTCGAGCGCAAGTTCCGGGAAACACGCCTCTACCAGGTCGCGCCCATCTCCACGAACATGGTCCTGTCCTATGTCGCCGAGCATGTGCTCGGGCTGCCGCGCTCGTTCTGAGCATCATGGATTCATCGCTGCCCATGAAGGCATCGTTACCTCTCGCGGGAACGACCGTCATCGCACTGGAACATGCGGTGGCGGCGCCCTTTGCCACGCGCCAGCTCGCCGACCTCGGCGCCCGGGTGATCAAGATCGAGCGGCCCGGCGTAGGCGACTTTGCGCGCGCCTATGACCAGCGCGTGGACGGCCTCGCCTCGTACTTCGTCTGGCTGAATCGTTCCAAGGAAAGCCTGACGCTGAACCTCAAGCACCCCGAGGCAGGCACCATCCTGAAAAAACTGATGGCAGGCGCCGACGTGCTGGTCCAGAACCTCGGCCCGGGTGCGGCATCACGGCTCGGTCTTTCGGCAGATGCGCTGCGCCCCGGGCATCCCTGCCTTATCGTCTGCGACATCTCCGGATACGGTCCCGACGGTCCCTACCGCGACAAGAAGGCCTATGACCTGCTCATCCAGGCCGAAGCAGGCCTGCTCTCGATCACCGGCACGCCTGATGAGGTGGCACGCGCCGGCATTTCGGTGGCGGACATCGCCGCAGGCATGTACGCCTACAGCAGCATTCTGGTCGCCCTGATCCAGCGCGGCCGCACCGGTCGTGGCGGACATGTCGCGGTGTCCATGCTCGAAGCGCTGGGCGAATGGATGGGCAACCCGCTCTACTACGCCTACAAGGACAGTCCGCAGGCCGCGCGCACCGGCGCAAGCCATCCCAGTGTCCAGCCCTACGGGCCCTTCCGCACCGGTGATGGCAGGACCGTGATGTTCGGCGTGCAGAACGAACGAGAATGGGCCACGTTGTGCGCGGACGTGCTGCAGCAACCCGCACTCGCCACCGATCCGCGATTCAGTTCCAACGTGCTGCGCACTGAAAACCGTGATGCGTTGAAGGCCGTCATCGAAGCGGCCTTTTCCGCCCTGAGTGCCGAAGAGGCCAATGCCCGTCTGGAGCACGCCAACATCGGCAATGCGCGCCTCAACGACATGGCCGGACTCTGGCGGCATGCGCAACTCGCGGCACGCGATCGCTGGCGCCAGGTCGGTTCACCGGCCGGCATGATCCCCGCCCTGCTGCCACCGGGCGAACATGACGGATTCGAGTACCGCATGGATCCGGTTCCCGCCCTGGGAGAACACACCGGCGCGATCCTCCACGAACTGGGTTATGCCGAAGACGACGTCCGCAAGTTGCGCGAGGACGGCGCAGTGTAAGGGGTCACCGGGGCAATGCATTCAGATATCACACCTTGATCATATTTATTTCAAGAATTCGCTTTTTTATTTGAGTAAATTTCAGAATTGATCATATTAAAAATGACCACTCAAAGGTCGATGGTCAGTTCCGGCGTCAATGAACGGGACACGCACAGCGCGATGAAACCATTGGTCCGTTTGAGCTTGGCGGACAGCACCCTGTCGCGATGATCGGGAATGCCTGCCAGTACCGGCGTGACGCAACTGCCGCAGGTGCCGAAGCGGCAGGTGTGCGCGGCATCAATGCCGTTGCGCAGCAGGACGGACAGCGCCGATTCATCCGCGGGCACGTCCAGCACGCGACCGCTGCGCTGCAGGCGGAGGCGAAAGGCTTTGTTGGTGACAAAGGCTTTGTTGGTGACTTCGGAGTCTGACAAGGCGGCTATCCGGAAACGGGAAACACAGAATGGGGAACACCTGGGCCGATTATGCGCCCGGCCCATTGAAGGTTGAATGCAAACCTTTCGATACGATGAGCCGGCCTGCACCAGAGCAGGCAAAAAAATAGGCGGCCGAAGCCGCCTATTTTCCCGATCAGTAAAACTCAGCGCTGGCTGACGTACTTCTGCGCCTTGACCGGCTCGACTTCCGGCACCACCTCTGTCATCTTGCCCTTGAAGATTCCAGGGGCCTTCTGCCTGAGTTCATCCACCGTGAACAGGCCGTTCTCGGAGTCCTTGTACAGCTTGCACATTTCCTCACCGAAGTAGTAATTGTGCATGCGACCCTTTTCGGCATGGATGGTCTGGCCATTGATGTAATAAGCCTCCTCCAGCGCCAGATACACGACGATGGGCGCGACAAACTCGGGGCCGCGCGGCTGGCTCTGGCGGTCGTACTGTTCCTGGGTCATCAGGCCGGCCTTGAGCTTGCGCTCGCGGTTCGCCTTCACTTCCGGGGTCAGCGTCATGCGCGTGTCGGCCGAGGGGCAGATCGCGTTGCAGGTGATGCCGAACTTGAAGGCTTCCTTGGCGATGGAACGCGACAGGCCGATGATGCCGGCCTTGGCTGCCGAGTAGTTGCACTGGCCGACCGAGCCCTTGTAGGCATCGGATGAAAAATTCAGGATGCGGCCGAAGCCCTGCTGGCGCATGTACTTGATGGCATGGTGCGACATGTTCCACATGCCCTTCAGGTGGACGTTGATGACCACGTCGAAATCTTCTTCGGTCATGTTCCAGATCATGCGCTCGCGCAGGATGCCGGCCACGTTCATCAGGATGTCGATGCTGCCGAATTCCTTGACGCAACGGTCGACCATGGCGCCGGCCAGCTTGTAATCGGCCACTGAATCATAGGCGGCAATCGCAGTGCCACCCGCTTTCTTGATTTCCGCCACTACCTCGTCGGCAGGACGCTCGGCAGTCGCCTCGCCGCCCCGGCCCACGCCCGGATCGCACACCATGACCTTGGCGCCCTGCTGCGCCAGCAACAGCGCAATTTCGCGCCCCACGCCGCGCCCGCCTCCGGTGACAATCGCTGCCCTGCCCTTGAGATGCTGAGTCATTTTTCGTCTCCTCTGTCGATTGATATGTTCGAATCCGGTTTCAAATGGCCACATCGAACTGCAGCAAACCGTTGGATCAGACCATTGCACCAGCAATCCAGACCATTGCACCAGCAATCCAGGCCATTGCGCCGGAAATCCAGGCCATTAGCCGATCCTCATGGGGCCATCATCCGGTTGCACAACAGCAAAGTCGACTGCATTCCGGCAGATGCAAGCACCGGAAAATCGGCATCACGGTCAGTGCGGAAAATGAAGCGGATACCCTCTTTTTTTGTGGAAATATCTTAGCATGGCGTAGCAGCGACGACCATGTCGCAAGGCCGATCGCAAGCCCCCTGCTTCAGCCCATTCGCACATGCATCCATCGATGGCCGGAGATTCCGGCAATCGAGACAAATCACGGTGTTTCGGTGACACCGCCCTGCAGCAGTTCATCAATCTCTGACTGGGTAAATCCCGCATCAACCAGAACTTCGATGGAATCCTGGCCAAGGCGCGGCGCGTGCCGCCGTATGCCCAGATGCCGCCCGGCAAAACTCACCGGATTGCGCACGGTGCGGTATTTACCCTCGGTCGGATGATCGACGATCTGGATCAGGTCCACGGCCCGGACATGCGGATCGTTCTCGATGTCCTCCAGCCGCCTGACCGGCATGCAGGGAATGTCCTTCTGATCGCAGAAAGCCACCCACTCGGCATTGGTCTTTTCCAGCGCCGCCTTTGAAACCAGCGAATACAAGAACTCGTAATGCTTCGGCCGGTTCTTCAGCTTCGCATAACGCTCATCGTCCTTGAGTTCCGGCTGCCCGATGCAGGCAAAGAAGTCCGCCCAGTTTCGATCCGAATACGGCATCAGGCAGATATGGCCGTCGCGGGTGCGATAGGGCTTGCGGTTCGCGCTCAGGAGCCGGGGGTAGCCCCAGCTCGCCCCGGGTTCGTCCGGCCAGAACGTGTTGTTGTAGAGGTGCTCGACAAACACGAAATCCACGCTGGCCTCCAGCATCGGGACTTCCACCGATTGACCACCGCCACCACGGGCACGCTGCACCAGCGCCGCCATCACCGCCCAGGCAATGGTCTGTCCCGAGAGTTTGTCGCACACCACGGTGGAAACATAGGCGGGCTCGCCACTGACGAATCCCTGCAGTCCGGCAATGCCGGAGCCTGCCTGGATCAGGTCATCGTAGGCCGGCCGTTCGGCATAGGGGCCTTTTGATCCGAAGCCCGCCGCCGAGCAGTAAATGATGTCCGGCTTGATGGCGCGCACGTCTACATAGGCAAGGCCGAGCCGCTTGATGGTCGCGGGCCGCAGGTTATGCACGAACACATCCATCTTCTTCAGCACGCGGCGCACCGCGGCCCGTCCGGCCTCGGTCTTCAGGTCCAGCACCAGGCTGCGCTTGTTGCGCATGAGGTTCATGGAGGCACCGGACATGCCGGGACTGCGCGCAGGCTGGTAGTGGCGCTGCGGGTCGCCGCCGGGCTGCTCGATGCGGATCACCTCCGCGCCCAGGTCGGCCATGATGCGCGTCGCATACGGCCCCATGATCACCGAGGTGAGATCCAGCACGCGCAGGCCGGACAGCGGGCCGTCGGCAAATTTTTCCGTCATTTCAGATTTCCGTCTCAAGCGCCGCCTTCGAGCGGCAGCGCGCAAACAACTCGTCGCCCGCTACAGCCCGAGTATGCCTTTGGCCACCACGTTGTGCTGCACTTCGCTCGTGCCGCCATAAATGGTTGCGGCGCGCGTGATGAAGTAGTTCAGGGCTGAAGTCGCCTGCCAGGGTTCGTCCAGCGAATCGTCAGTGCGGCCATCCAGAAAATCCACCTGGCGCGCCATTGCCTGCGGTCCGGCCACCTCCATCAGCATTTCCGTCGTTGACTGCTGCAGTTCGGACCCCTTCAGCTTGAGCACCGAAGTGCGCGGATCCTGCGCCGTGCTGCCGCTCTTGCCCATGCCGGCCACGACCATCATGTTGGTGATTTCCAGCGCCTTCAATTCCACTTCGATGAGCGCCATCTTTTCGCGAAAGCGCACATCCTCCGAGAGCGGCCTGCCATCGACCAGCACGTCCTGCGCCAGCCGCTTGGCCATGGCCGCACGCGCCTTGGACAGGCCGGTGCGTGCAATGCTGACGCGTTCGTTGCCCAGCAGGTACTTGGCATAGCCCCAGCCGCGGTTCTCCTGCCCCACCAGGTTTTCCACCGGCACTTTCACGTCGTTGAAGAAGACTTCATTGACGTGGCGATTGCCGTCCAGGGTGATCACCGGGCGCACTTCGACGCCGGGACTCTTCATGTCGATCAGCAGGTAACTGATGCCTGCCTGCTTCTTCACTCCGGGGTCCGTGCGCACCAGGCAGTAGATCCAGTCGGCGTTGTGCGCACCGCTGGTCCACAGCTTCTGCCCATTGACGATGTAGTGGTCGCCCTGGCGCTCCGCACGCGTCTTCAGCGAGGCGAGGTCGGAGCCCGAGCCCGGCTCGGAGAAGCCCTGGCAGAACCAGATGTCCAGATTGAGCAGCCTGGGCAGGAAATATTCCTTCTGCTCCGGCGTGCCGTAGGCGCAGATCACCGGCCCCACGTTGGAAATGTTCTGGTTGTGCACTTCCGGCGCCCAGGCGCGGAAGTTCTCCTCCTTGAAGATGTAATAGCGCGTCGCATCCCAGCCGGCGCCGCCATACTCCTTCGGCCACAGCGGCGCAGCCCAGCCGCGCTTGTTCAGAATGCGCTGCCACGTGGTGTAGTCATCGCGCGTGATGCGCCGGCCCTGCATCATCTTGCGGCGCAGGTAATCGGGAAGTTCGGCCTCGCAGAATGCCCGCACTTCTTCGCGAAAGGCGCTTTCTTCGGTGGTGTAGTTGAGATTCATGGCCTCGTCCCCTCTTGATTCGTCAACGCATTCAGGTTTCGCGAAAAAACGGTATCGCATGCCCGCAAAACAACTCCGGCGTCTCCGCCGGCATGAAATGCCCGGAGTCCACCTCGACGTAGCGGGCGCCGGCAATCGCAGCGGCCACCTTCCTTGTCATCTCCGGTGTGCGGATCTCATTGTGCCGGGTTCCGATCACCAGCGCAGGGCAGCGCACATTCTTCAACTCCGGCTCGAGGTTGGTCTTCATGTGCATGCGATTGATGGCTGCAAAGCAGAACGGATCGTTGGACAGCCAGCGCCGGCGGTATTTTTCGAAACGCTCCCGGTTGCCGCGAAGTTGCTCCGGATAGGACAGCGCCAGGCTCACATCTGCGAAGCAGCGCATGCCCTCCTTCTCCACCATCGCGGCACGCGCCACCAGGCGCTCGTGCAACTCGTGGGGAATGAACGTGGCGGGACTGCCCACCACCATGCGCGCCACCCGCTCCGGATGGCGCGCGGCGAAGGCGATCGACAGACCGCCTCCCACTCCCGCGCCCGTCACATGCACCGGACCCGTGATGCCAAGGCCGTCGAGCAGGCCGACGATGTCGGCCACCATGTCTGCCATGCTCATGGGCGTGCGCACCTTCTCGGAATGCCCGAAGCCGCGCTGGTCGTAGCGCAGGGTGCGGAAGTGCTGCTGGAACGCCCCAACGCATTCATCGAAGCTGTCCAGGGCGCCGCCCAGTTCATGGATGAGCAGCACCGTCTGCGGCCCGTCCCCTGCCAGTTCGTAGCGCAGGCAGACGCCGTTTGTTTCCATCCAGTCCATGCTTGCCCTTCCCGGTTATTCTTCCTTGATGTTCGCGCCACGTATGACGCGCAGCCATTTTTCGGCATCCCTGGCGATATAGGCGCGGAACTCGTCGGGTGTGCTGCCCACCGCCTCCGCACCCAGCGAGACCAGTCGCCCTCTCACTTCGGCAGTCTTCAGCAGCGCTGTCGTTTCAGCGTTGATCCGGGCGATGACCGGTTGCGGCGTCCTGGCCGGCGCCAGCAGGCCCACCCAGACCTCCACGGTGAAATTGGGCACGCCGGACTCGATGACCGTGGGCAGGTCGGGCGCCAGCGCCGAGCGCGCTGGCGCGGCGACGGCGATGCCTCTGAGCTTGCCGGCCTTTACGGAGGGCAGAAGGATGCTCACGCCGCTGAACATGAACTGCACCTGTCCACCCATGAGGTCATTGATGGCCGCCGGCGTGCCGCCCTTGTAGGGGATGTGCGTGGCCTCTATGCCCACGGCGCTCTTGAACAACTCCCCGGCCAGATGATTGACCGCACCAATGCCGCCTGAGGCGAAGTTGAGCTGGCCCTTGCGGGACTTCGCCAGCGCGACGAGTTCCTTCACCGTGCTCACCGGCACCTGGTTGCCAACCACCAGCATCTGGGCAAAGGAGGCGGCAAGGATGATGGGCGCGAAATCGCGCTCGACGTTGTAGGGCATGGTTTCGCGCAGCGCGGGGCTGATGGCCAGCGCCCCCGTGCCGCCCAGCACCAGCGTGTAGCCATCCGGTGCGGCCGAGGCCACCGCTTCTACACCGGCGAGGCCGCCGGCGCCGGCGCGATTGTCCACCACCATGGGCTTGCCCAGGCGCTGGCCCAGCGGCTCGCTGATGACACGCGCAAGGATGTCGCTGGGACTGCCGGGCGGAAACGGCACGATGAGGCGCACGGCGCGATTGGGATAGGCGGCGTCATCAGCCGCGCCGCAGGTACCGGTAACTGCCATGCATGCCGCCATCAACGCCGCCAGCAGCCATGCTGATGCCGGACCGCGCGTGATATGCAGCGTGCCACCTGTCTTGTACGAACTCCCCATTACGCTTCTCCTGAAAACCTCGATTGAATCAGCCTGCTCACTCCGCCTTGATATCCGCTTCCCTGGCGATCTTCGTCCACTTGGCGATATCGGACACGATCAAACTGCCGAACGCCTGCCGCGACATGATGACCGGCTCGGCGGCCTCATTCGCCAGCCGCTTCACGGTTTCCGGATCGCGCAATACGGCGGCGATCTCGCTGTTGAGCCGGTCGGCAATGGTCGCAGGCACGCCGGCGGGCGCCATGATGCCCCACCAGATGCTGCTTTCATAGCCGGACACACCGCTCTCCACGACGGTGGGAATGTCCGGCATCAGTGCGATGCGCTTGTCCGTACCCACCGCCAGAAGCCTGATTTTTCCGGCGCGGATCTGCACGAGTGCGGCTGCAAGCGCGCTCACCAGCACCTCGGTGTGACCGGACATTACATCGGTCATCTGCTGGGCCCCGCTCTTGTAGGGCACGTGCACCATGCGTACTCCCGCCTGGAGGTTGAAAAGTTCGCCGCTGAAATTGTTGATGCCTCCCACGCCCGAAGTCGCGTAGTTGAGCTGTCCGGGTTTCGCCTTGGCCTGGGCAATCAGTTCCTTGAGCGAGGTGATGCCGGTGGCGGGTGAAACCGCAATGATGATCGGCCCCTTGCCCAGCAAGGCAATGGCCATCAAGGATTTCACCGGATCAAAGGGCAGCTTGTGCACGGCCGCATTGGTCGTGTAGGAGCTTGAGGCCACCACCAGCGTATAGCCATCCGCGGGCGATTTCGCCACGAAGTCCGTGCCGATGATCCCATCGCCGCCGATGCGGTTGTCGGCCACAAACGGCTGGCCCATGCGCTCGGACAGTTTCTGACCAACGAAGCGACCGAGAATGTCGTTACCCCCGCCGGGGGCGAAGGGAATCACCAGATGCACCGGCTTGGAGGGATAGCGCGCCGTGTCATCGACCTGGGCAAGCGCACTCCCGGCTGACAGCGACACGGCAAATACCAGGACAGAAATGCAGGAAATCTTCATGCTGCTTCTCCTCGGCAAGGTGCCATGTGCAGATTTATTATTGTCACTTTTCATTTTAATATCCCGTTTCAAGCAACTGAACAATGTATTTGTAATCATATTATTCCTCCAGAACTACCAGCGCATCGGCGGCGACCACACCCTCGCCGGCGGGAAGCACCAGAAGGGGATTGATGTCCAGTTCGGCCAACCGGTCGCGCAGTTGCCAGGCCATCTGTGACACGGCGGACAGCGTCGCGGCAAGGGCCGCGACGTCGCAGGCTGGCCTGCCGCGTACACCGGAGAAGATTGCGGCGGCGCGCAATTCCGCGATCATGCAGCGAGCCTCCTCGACTCCAAAGGGCGCAACACGGTAGCTCATGTCGTTGAGGGTTTCGGCCAGCACTCCGCCCAGACCAAAGGCGACCACCGGCCCGAAGCCTTCATCGTTCACCACCCCGACGATGGTCTCCACGCCGCCCGCCACCATCCCGGAGACCAGCACGCCATCCAGCCTGGCCTGCGGCGCTACGCGGCGGGCATTGGCCACCACCGCGGCGACGGCAGCGGCGAGCGCATCACGGTCGGGCACATTGAGCTGCACTGCGCCGATGTCCGTCTTGTGCGCAATGTCACGCGACACAATCTTGACCGCCACCGGGAAGCGCAGCCCGGCCGGCAGCCCGGCGCCGGGCTCGACCAACCGGTCCTCGGTGACCGCGACGCCCATGGCCTTCAGCAGGACCTTGCTCTCGTGTTCGTTCAGCGTCGCCGCGCCCGGCGGCAGAGTTACGCTGGTTGAGGACATTTCCGGCAATGGCCGGTCCCTTGCAGCCAGCGCCTCTGCGTAGCTCGCCAGCACAGCCATGGCTGCCGCCACGCGCTTGGGCGAGGGCAGCACCGGGATGCCAGCAGCCTTCAATATGCCCAGGCCTTCCGGCGCGAGCTCCTCCGACATGGCGGAAAACACGAACACCGGCTTGTCGCTGCGGCTGGCCGCCTGGGCCAGCAATTCCGCGCCCAGCTTGAGCTGCGCTCCCATGATGGGTGCGTACATCACGCCCAATTGATGAAAATCAGGATCGTCGAGGATGGCATCGAATGCCCGCAGGAATCCTTCGGCGGAATCCGGGCGCGGATAGCCGGCGGTGTAATCGATGGGATTCTGCAGCGAACTCAGCGCGGGCAGCGATGACTTGAGCACCTCCAGGGTCTTCCCGGCCGGAGCGGGCAGGACCAGCCCGTTTCGGTCGGCGGCATCGGCGAACACCGCAGCAGATCCGCCCGATCCGCCCATCAGGGCCACGTTGCGCCCGCGCGGCAGGCGCACTCTCTCCAACGCGGCCAGCGCGATCACGGCGTCCACCGCCTGGTCGATGTCTTCCACCTCCACAACGCCACATTGCCTGAACGCGGCGCGGTAGATGTCGTAGCTTCCAGTCAGGTTTGCAGTATGCGAGGCTGCCGCCAGTTTGCCCTGGCGGGTGTTGCCGGCTTTCAGCACGACGATGGGCTTTCCGGCAGCCAGCGCCCGGCGCGCTGCGGCCATGAAGGAGCGGCCGTCGGATACGCCTTCCATGTAGGCGAGGATGACCCGGGTCTGGGGATCATCCACGTAGGCTTCGATCAGTTCCGGCATGCTGATGTCGGACTCGTTGCCACTGGCCACGAGATAGCGGAAGCCCACTCCAGCCAGCGCACAGCGGATCACCATGCTGACGCCGAAGCCGCCGCTTTGCAGCACTGCCGATACACCGCCCGGAATCCAATGGGGCCTCCGCGTCAGGCTGCCAAAGGCTGCATAGACCCTGGCCTGCACGTTGACCACGCCCAGGCAGTTGGGGCCGACGATGCGCACGCCGTTCCTGGCCGCGGTGGCCAGCATGTGCGCCTCAAGCGCGCCGCCCTCCTCGCCGTTCTCGCGGAAGCCGCCGCTCAGCACCACGGCATTGCGCACGCCCTTCCTGCCGCATTGCGCGATCACTTCCGGCACCGCCACCGCCGGAAGCGCGATCACGGCCAGGTCGCAGTCGTCGCCGACCTCTGCCAGCGAAGCATGGCAGCGGTACCCGCCCAGTTCCCGGTACTTGGCATTGACCGGATAGACACCACCCCCGTAGCCGCGCTCGCGCAGCGTGTGCAGGGCCTGCGCACCGGGACGATTGCCCTCGGCGCTGGCGCCAACGATGGCAATGGCGCGCGGATTGAACAGTGAATCGAGATCGCTCATGCGGCCTGCGAGCGCGTCAGCGACCGGTGAACCTTGGTTTGCGTTTTTCCTGGAAGGCGGCCACCGCCTCGCGATGGTCGTCGCTGGTGCGCGCCATGGGCATGCTGGAGGCCACCAGGTTGAGCGCGGTGCGCAAGTCGGTGTCCAGCCCCTCGTAGAGGATCTTCTTGGTCAGGCGCACGGCGATGGGCGCGTTGCCCGCCACCCGCTCGGCAAACTCCATGGTCTTGTCCATGAGCTGGTCGTCGGGAAACACCTCGTCCACCAGGCCGATGCGCCTGGCTTCGTCCGCCGCCACGAAGTCTGCACTGAAAAACATCTGCAGTGCCTTGGACGCGCCGACAATGCGCGGAAGGTAGTAGGCACCGCCCGCGCCCGGGATCAGCCCCATGCGCGTGTAGGTCTCGGCAAAGCGCGCGCTCTGCGCCGCGAAGCGCAGGTCGCACATCAGCGCCACATCCAGTCCGCCGCCGGTGGCCAGGCCGTTCAGGGCTGCAATGACCGGCTTGTCGATCTCATCCAGCTTGATGGCCAGTCGCTGCGCATCCACCACGCGCTCTTTCACCTCAACCAGGGATTCCCGGGAGTGCTCATCGAACTTGCCCACGTCGCCGCCGGTGCAGAACGCCCGCCCGGTGCCGGTGATGACAATGACGTTGACCTCATCGCTGCTACGGCAGAACTCCAGCGTCTCCAGCCAGTGCTCCTTCATCTCCGGGGTGAAGGCATTGAGCTTTTCCGGGCGATTCAGCGTGATGGTTGCGACCTTGTTCCTGACTTCGAAAATCAACTGCTCTGACATGCAACATTCCTTAAAAGATAATTCAACCCGCGGCAATGCCATCAAGCACGATTACGCGCTCGCGTACCAGCCGGTCCAGCTCCTTCTCCATGTCAATGTCGGCGAGTACGCTGGCGGCATCAGAGCCCGGCTTTGGCGCGGGGCGCCCCACGATGACCGGCGTGCGCGACAGACGCGGCCCCGGCGCCGTGGTGGTCACCGGGCCGATTTCGTCATGCTCGCGCGTAACGGTCAGGCCGCGCGCCTTCACCAGCGGCGACTGGAACAGTGCCACCATGTCGGTAACCACACGGTGCGCGGGAATGCCGGCAGAGGTCAGATCCGTCACCCACTCATCGGCATTGCGCCCGGGGATGCGCGCCTCCAGTGCCTGCTCCAGTTCCACGCCACTTTTCAGGGCCAGATCGGCAAGCGCGGCACAGTCCTTTAACCGGGTCCCGTCCGCCGCCAGAAACAGCCAGGCATCCGCTGCCTTGTACATGCGATACAGGGGGCCGCGTCCCAGCACGTTCTGTCCATGCGGCTCGTCCCACTGCTTGCCGGCATGATCCTGCAGCAGGCCCGACTGCAGCATGGTTGCGGTGTAGGCCAACGCGGTATCCACATGCTGCCCGCCTTTGCCACCTGAGCCGGCGCGCTGCCGGTTCAGCAAGGCGAGAGCAACCGCATACGCGCCCATCAGCCCGGTGCCATAGTCGTTTGCGGCGAATGGCGACAGCGCCGGCTTTTCATCACCGTAGCGCACCATCATCCCGGAGATGGCCTGCGCGATGGATTCATGGCCTGGCCGGTCCGCATAGGGGCCGAACTGGCCGAAGGTGTTGAGCGAACAATAGACAATGTCCGGCCTGCGCTTACGGATCTGCTCGTAGCCGACGCCGAGCTGGCCGGCCACGCCCTTGCGGAAGTTCTGCAGGATGACGTCGGCCTTGTCGACCAGCTTCATGAAGATGTCGAGGCCTTCCTTTGTCTTGAGGTCCAGCAGCACGCTGCGCTTGCCGCGATTGATGTCGTTGTGCGAGGACAGCGGATTGCGATGCGGGCTGTCGATCTTGATGACGTCAGCCCCGAACTCGGCCAGGGTGCGCCCGCAGGTGGGCCCGGCGAGGATGATGCACAGGTCCAGCACGCGCACGCCCTGCAGGGCGGCACGCAGCTCGGCACCCGTGGCGGACGGCGCAGGCATGGACCGCCCCTGCTGCAGGTCCTTCAGAATGGCTGCCCGATCGGCATCGGGCAGCGGGCGAGGTGCGCGCACCCGGCCCGGCGTCTCCGACAGGCGCACATTGATGCCCGGCCCGCGAAATGCCCCCAGCACCGGGTCCTTGAAATCGGCGATTATGCCGCTGCCCGTGCCCTGCGGATGCATCAGCCACTCTGCACTGCTGTGGCAGGTCTGCCCTTCGGTGCCGAGGCCAAAACAATACAGCTCCCACTCGGCTGCGGTGCGGGTACGGAATATCTCGTCGAAGTGCCGGCCCAGTTCTTCGTCGCTGGCACCCTCGTCACGAAACTTCGCCATGCCGATCTCGCGGATGAAGTGCTCGAACTTCTTGTTGCCGGCGAAGTAGCGGAACCAGCGGCCATCCTTGGTCGGCAGCTGGCGCGACCATTCGAAGGCCTTGGGTTCCGGCAACGCGTTATGCACCTTGATGCCCTGGTTGCTGGCCGCGGTGAAGGTGGCATCGTAGAGCGGGATCTCGACGTGCTGGCCCAGGCCTGTTCTCTGGCGCGCGTTCAACGCCATCGTGATGCTGACCGCGGACAGGAAAGCGCCATAGGCCGATGAAAAGGGAATGACGGTGTAGACCGGGCGGCCACTCTTCGACGCAGCGGCCGGCCGATAGGCGCCCGTCGCCGCACCCAGCACACCCTCCCAGGCCTGCACGCCGGCGCGTGGATCGTCCCTTCCGAAGCCGGGCAGCGAGCAGTAAATCAGCGCGGGATTCGCCGCGCACATTGCCTCGGCGCCCAGATCCAGCCGGTCCATGACGCCCGGCCGGAAATTCTCGATGACCACGTCCGCCGATGCGATCAGCTTTTGCGCCGTCGCGCGTCCCTCCGCGGTCTTGAGATCCAGCACGATGCTGCGCTTGCCGCGGTTCCAGGTGGCATTGGCCGGCGTGTCATGCCGCGGCCCTCCGGGTGGATCGATGCGTATGACATCGGCGCCCTGATCGGCAAGCAGCATGGCTGCGAAGGGACCCGCGATGTACTGACCGAAGTCGATGACGCGCACGCCGGACAGGGCGAATGAGTCTGCCATGGTGAATCGTTCCTTTGGTTGCCCGCGCCCTTGAGAGCGCCGCTAAATTACGCCACTGGTCATTCCGCTCATGGTCAGACAGGCTCAGCAGGAACGGAAATCAAACCGTTCGTGCTGAACCGGTCGAAAGGCGTTTCGAGCTTTGTGACGCGTTTGAATGTCTAATACTCTTCCATCGGCAGTTTCGCCTTGGCGACGACGTCCCGCCAGGTCTCGATTTCCTTGCGTATCAGCGCAGAGAACTGCTCCACTGTCTTGGGATTGGGCTCGGCACCGAGTTTGCGCAACTGCTCGGTCACCTCGGGCATGACGATGATGCCGTTGACCGTGGCGTTGAGCTTCTGCAGGATGGGATTGGGCGTGCCGGCCGCGACATATACGCCGAAGATGGCACCGGCGCGCAGGTCTGGGAAGCCCGCTTCAGCCGTGGTGGGCACATCGGGCAGCGAAGGCAGGCGCTTCTCGCCGGCCAGTGCCAGGGCCTTCACCCGCCCGGACTGCAGGTGGCCGACGAACGCGGACACATCCATGATGGCCATGTCCACGACACCTCCCACCACGGCGGTGGCGGTGGGGCCGTTGCCGTTGTAGGAAATGATCTCGAGCTGCAGGTTGTTCTGGATCTTGAACAATTCCACAGCCAGTCGCGTGCCCGATACACCGCCGGCGCCGGCGTTCAACTTGCCCGGATTCTTGCGCGCGTACTCGACGAGTTCCTTCAGGCTGTTCACCGGAAGCTTGGGATTGATGTAAACAGCGTAGGGCCCCTGCCCGATTTCGGCGACCGGCTGGATGTCCTTGATCGGGTCATAGCGCATGTTCTTGGTGACTGCCGGCAGCACCGTGGAAGCGGTGGCGCTGTACAGGATGGTGTAGCCGTCGGGTTTGGACTTGGCCGTGGCTTCGATGCCGATGTGTCCGTTGGCGCCGGGACGGTTTTCCACGATCACCGTCTGGCCGAGCTGCCTGGTGATGTAGGGGGAGATCACCCGGGCCATGACATCGTTCGCCCCGCCTGGCGCGAAGGGCACGATGCCGCGAATGGGCTTGTCCGGATACTCGGCGCCGGCGCCCTGAACCAGCCCCAGCATGGAAACGACCGCACCCAGCAGCAGCATGCAAAACCGCACATTACAGAATGGCCTGTTCGTCATCATGTCTCCTCCTTCGATCTGCTTCGTTAAGACCGCGTTCTTCTCTCCGGACTGCCGCATGTCTTGACCACATGTCTTGAACCTTGCGTCTAGCCTGCGGCCGCCTTGCGTCCTCCTGCCGGCTTGATGCCGAACTGCTGAAGCACCTCTTCGGTATGCTGCCCCACCCCCGGCGGACTGCGCAGCGCCTGCTCCGCAGCCACGTCGCGCCAGGGCATGCCGGGCACCTTGTACCTCTGTCCGCTGCCCGGCGGATATTCCACTTCCAGCAGCGTGCCGCGCTGCGCCAGATGCGCCTCCTGCAGGATCTGCGGAATCGTGTTCACCGGCGCCGCAGGCAAAGCCAGGCGCTCGAAGTGCGCCATCCAGTAGTCCACCGGCCTGGTCATGAAGATGACTTCCATCTCGGCGCACAGCCGCGCACGATTGGTGTTGCGCTGATCCTGCGTCTGGAACTCCGGATCATCGAACAGGTGCGTGAACTCGGGCAGCGTGCACAACGCCGCCCAGCGCTTCTGAATGGTGAGCGAGATCACGAAGTCGCTGGTGGCCGTGCGGAAGGACTGGTAGGGCGCCATGAGATGGTGGGCATTGCCCTGGCGCTCCGGGGGCTCGCCGCTGATGGTGGTGGCCACCACACTCTGGCCCAGCACGGTGATCATGGCATCGAGCATGCTGACGTCGATGCGCCGACCCACGCCACCAGGGCCGGACTTGTCGCGTTCGTGTATGGCGGCAAGCACGCTGAAGGCGCAGGTGTAGCCGCCCATGAGATCGGCGATCGGTGCGGCCGCCTTCACCGGCCGGCCCTCGGGCTCGCCGGTCACCGACATCATGCCGCTGATGGCCTGGATCATCAGGTCCATGGCAGCCCATCCGGACAGCGGCCCTTTCTGGCCATAACCGGATATGGAGGCATAGATCAGCCGCGGGTTGTGCACCTTGAGCGTTTCGTAATCGACACCGAATTTCTTCATGGTGCCAGGCCGGAAATTTTCCAGTACCACGTCGGCCTGCTTGCTCATCTCGATGACCTGGGCACGGCCTTCGGCGGTGTGCAGGTCGATGGCGCAGCTCCTCTTGTTGCGGTTGAAGCCGACGAAGGTCGGGCCGCTGTCGCCGGCGAAGGGCGGGCCCCATTTGCGCGCACCGTCACCGGTGACCGGCATTTCGATCTTGATGACATCAGCACCAAGGTCGCCCATGAGCATGCCGGCAAAGGGGCCGGCCAGCGATTGAGTCAGGTCGAGGACGACGATGCCTTTGAGCGGAGCGTATGCCATCGCTACTCTCCACCTACCCGGAACACCGGCAACAGCATGCCCTGCTCCAGCACCTGGAATTCCACGCTGACCGCGCTGCCGATCCTGATGCTCGAGTTGTCCTTGTCTGCCGCGCCCTCTTCCGGAAGAAAGCGGGTGAAGATGTGCACGCCCTCCTCCAGCGCCACGATACCCACCACGTAGGGCGTGGCCGGACTGAATATGCCCGTGGTCCTGTGGATTTCGCTGAACGAATACACCGTGCCGCGGCCTGAGGCGCGTACCCAGTCCATGCCGGGTTCGCCACAGGCCGAGCACAGGATGCGCCGCGGATGATGCAACTTGGCGCAGCTGCGGCAGCGCTTGATCAGAAATTCGTGACGCGTCACTCCTTCCCAATACTCGGCAGTCTCCGGTGAGGGCTGGTACAGCCCAAGAAAATTCTCGCCTGCCCGCAGCGGGAGGCCCTTGGCCCAATCGCTCATTTCCATGATTCGTTCCTTAGTTCAGCGGTTCGCCGGTGACCAGCATCACCGAGTGGCAGGCATTGGGCCCGCCGTGTCCATGCACGAGGCCGACTTCCACGCCGGGCACCGGGCGCCCCTCGGGGCAGCCCTTGATCTGGTCCATCACTTCCTTCAGCAGATAGAGGCCCTGGCCCGACTGCCCGAAGGAGAGATAACCGCCGGTGGTATTGAAGGGCAGGCCGCCGTCGTAATCGACGCCGCCTGATTCGACGAATCGCCCGCCCTCGCCCACGCCGCAGAATCCCAGCTCTTCCAGGATGAGCACGTTGAGGAAGGAAAAGGGCGCGGAGGTCTGCACGATGTCCACGTCCTTGGGATTGAAGCCGGACATGGCATAAGCCTGCTTTGCCGCCACGCTCGCACCGGTGCGCACAAGGTTGGGGCCATCGGTGACGGGCTCCACGCCCCAGAAGCCCATGCGCTCGCCGATCCATTCATGCGTGGAGCACTGGCCGAAACCGGCGATGTAGGTGGGCTTGACCGGTGATGCCTTGGCGAGATTCGCGCGCGTGACAATGGCCGCAGAGCCGATGCCGCCGGGAAACCAGGTCGCGCATTCCAGCATGCGCATGGGCGAGGCGATCATCTTGGAATTGAGCACGTCGTCGATGGAGATGGGGCCGCGCTTGTGCATGGCAGCCTGCGGGTGATCCAGCGCCCAGAGGCGGTTTTCCACGCACACCTTGGCCAGTTGCTCGGGCGTGATGCCGTACTCATGCATGTAGCGCTGCGCACACTGGGCGTAGAGCGACGGCGTCGTGGCGCCGTAGGGCGCCTCGAACTGCAGGTCGCCTTCCCAGTTGGCGCTGCCCTCGACCATTTCAATCCACAACGGACTGGCTTCACCGCATACGCAGAGGGCGTAGTCGATCATGCCGCTTTGCACTGCCAGCACCGCCATCTCAATGGTGCCCAGTGCTCCGGCGCCATGCGAGGTCACCTCGCTGGAGAAGGTCGGGACGATCTTCAGCTCGTTCAGCACTGCCTGGTTGTACTGCAGCGAGCAGTAGGTGCGCGGCATGCGCCCGGTGAACACCGCGCCGATCTGGGTACGGTTGATTCCCGCCTCCTTCATGGCAAGGCCGGCGGCCTCCACCATCAGCTGCAGCGGTGTCTTCTTCTCGGGATCTCCCCGTTTGCAGATCGATCGGCCCATGCCGACGATCACGCAACTACCGGCCAGTTGCTTCACGCTATCTCCTTTTTGGCTGCTGCTCGATCTTGTTCTTGTTGGCACTCTCAGCTTTGCATGCTGATGTAATCGCCCCTGAATTGGTAGCAGGCAGCACGACTAACTGCTATTCCAAAGTGGAATATTCATTCCTCCAATTTGCCGGTATTGGATATTTCAACCGATGAAGACCAGTTCCCGGCAAACGAGATGGAAATCTACGCCGGTCGCGTAACCTGGTAAATGCGTTCCATCGACGCCAGTTGAGACGCATTTCGCACGGTCTCGACAAGGCGATCCAGGCCCGGCTTGCCCAGCGGATACCGCGGCACGCAGCGCTGCAACTGGACAACGAGCTGGTCCAGGTTCCACGCCATGCGTTCGTACGGATACTCGCCGGTATATCGCACCCCATCCTTCATGGTGATCACCGCCCCGGGAGAAAACATCGGCCGATCCTTTTCCTGCACCAGGTTCACGTGCTTTTTCATGAAGTCGAGCACCCTCTGGTCCTCTTTCAGATTTTCCCCGGTCGGCCCGAACGTGACACCGCCGACCACCGGATATCCGCCGTTCACCGCGGCGTGCGCCGCAAAGTAATGCGTATTGCCGATGCGCGCGGTGTTCCATTCCGGTGCCCGCGGGAATGCGGGGCTCGGATAAAGCGTCTCGATCCAGTTCATGTGCACTGACACATCCTGAATCCGGTCAGCGTCGATGCCGTACTGCTGCTTCATTTCCGCAATCAGGTCCACCACCGGCTGGTTGTATCCAGCCATCGGATACATGCGGAACATCGCGGTCAGCAAAAGCCATTCGCGGCCCAGACCCTTGGTAATGCCGCCGACATCCGCCTGAGTCACACCATTCTTGAACGAGTAGCTCAGCCGTCCCTCGTGGCTGCCGGTAAAGGCGTTGTAGAAACCGGCAGCACCCTCCAGGGTCAGTTCAGCTCCCTTGATATGCCCTTCCCGGGCGATGAGACCTGCGAACACCCCATTGCGCGCCGCCTGGGGCTCATGGATGGTGGTCTCGTTGCCGCCCGAGCGCGGCCCCTCGTTCAGGCCGGATGCAAAATTGGCAGCCAGTGCGATGGCGGAGACAAGACCATCCTCATCCAGGCCCATCAGCATTCCGCTCAGCAGGCCGGCACCCAGCGTGCAGTAGATCGGACTGGGGCGAAAGCCGCGTGCAGCCGTGCTCGGGATGAATTCATCGCACAGCCGGAACATGAATTCGTAGGCTGCGGCCAGCGCGACGATCACCGCCTTGCCATCCTTGCGCTCGAGCTCCGCATTGGCAAGCGCCACGGGAATCAGCACGGGGCCGGGGTGGGTCAGCATCCGGTAGGAGTCGAACATCAGCGAGTTGTGTATCAACTCGGCATTCGCATAGGCCGCACCGACGCGGGTGACCTTGGATCCATGCCACAGGATGGTCGCACCGTCCGGCTTGCCCTCCTCACTGACCGCGAGATGCACGGACTCAACGGCCTCCGGCACCCTGGCGCCGAGCACGGCACCCGCCAGGGCGTGCAGCAGCAGCGCCTTGATCTTGTCCACCACCTCATCGGGAAGGTCTTCATATCTGAGATTTGCAGCCCAATGCGCAAACTGCCGGGTGAGTGTTGCGGTCGCCATGAATTCCTCCGTGTTTTTATATTGGCCGGTCACGCCATCCGCAAAAATGCCGGATCAGCGCCACCCTTGTCACTGAATGCACCATGCTAATGCACCTTGATGCCTTGCGTTCGCAATCAGCGAATCGTCCGCCATCCGATCGGCCTATTTTGCACCGGGTTGTGCGCCCCGCCAAAATGACAAAGGCCAATGGGCGCATCACGCGCCCATTGGCCTTTGTACACGGAATAAGGACTTCAGATCCGATACATGCCCGGACAACCACCCTGGTCCGCCAGGCGAAATCCTTCTCCATGCCTCATGAAAACGGCGCCCGGACGGCAGGTCTCATGCTCAACAGAGACCGCCGCACCGGAGCGCCGGTGATTCTAAAGCGGGGTAAATCCGGCTTAGAAGAACCCGAACAACATGCCGACGTTCAGCGTGGTGGCGGACTGCCCGGCGCCGATCTGGAAGGCCTGGATCGTGGGGCCCGCGAAATTGAAGGCACTGAGGAAGGTGCCATCATTCGTCACCTTGCCGTACTGCGCATACAGGGAAAGATCCTTGATGATCTTGTACTGGGCGCCAATGCCGATGGTTTTCGTCTTGTAATTGGGCGCGGAATCCTTGGAGGTGTAGTAGCCCGCATCCAGCGTCAGGTCCGCTGATACGTCATATGCGCCACCGATACCCGTCGTTTTCAAGGCGTTCAGCGCCGCGGTCTTTTGCTTGACGTACAGGCCCTTCAGGGTGAAGGCACCGAACTTGTAGGTACCGCCGAGGATGTGCCCGTTGGCTTCCGGAGCCGTGCTGGAATTATTTGTGTAGGTTGCGATGGTCGCGCCAAAGTCGTTCATCTTGTAAGTACCGGCCAGGCGATAGCCGGAGGTGATGGCGCCCGCGAGGTTGGTTCTTTGCGTGGCCACCTTCGAAATGGCGCCCGTAAATCCGGAATACGTCGGAGAGGTATAGGACAACGCGCTGTTGTCGATGGTCCCCAGACCGCCGTCGATGTCAACCGAAGCAAGCGCACTGCCATAGTTCGAGCCAAACCGGGGGTCGGTCATCAGGATGCTGTTGAAGGCAATGTTGCCCTGCGTACCGAATCTGACCGTACCGAAGCTGCCTTCCACATACGCGTTGGCGCGACGGTTGGCGATCGAATCGTCGCCAAACCAGAACCGGCTGTTGGGGTTGGTGCAGGCGGTGGCGCAGGGATTGTTGTTCAGCAGGAAGCCCTGTTCCAGCTGGATCCCGCCCTTCAGGCCGCTGGCCAGGGATTTTTGTGCGGTCAAACCGACGAAGTTGGGCGCGTAGCCACCGGTCACGAATTCTGTCTTGCCCGAACTCACCCCTCCCTTGATCTTCGTCGACACCATGCCGCCATCAATCAGCCCGTAGAAGCTGAAGCCGTCGGCGGCGGCGTACGCATTTGCGCCAAAAAGGGTGGACAGCGAGGCCAGCAAGATCGTGTGCTTCATCGTGGTTTTCATGCGATTACTCTCCTTGGAGCATTGGTTTGAATGCGGCGCGATCAAGGCGTCACCTTTATTGAGGCATCGCACTTTGTTGCTACCGGACGATCAAATAGCGAGAACCATGCCACGAGTGCGATCGTGTTCCTCGCGCGGCGTCTGGTACCAAGTGCACTCACCGTATTCGTGCACCGACGCACACTCAGGTGGCATGCAATGCGCGCGAATGGCCTGCATGCATCAAGGCGGTGCGGGATTTGTTCGCATGCGACGCGATGCGTGCCGCACACGCGTGCATGCCGCCATCGCAAGCCTGCTGATGGTGCACGGCTGCGCGCCAACTTGTATCCAAGAGCACATCCCAGAATTTTCACTGGCGTCATTGGTCAGAAAACCAGTGCGGCACTCGCGATGTGCGTCGATCAAAGGGCTGCACCATGCAGGGGCGGAGCAACACCGTCAAACGTTGCAACGACGCAACATCAGCATGGCATACCGCGTGCTTTAGTCTCTTCGCACTCCTGCTATCCTGACTTCAGTGAATGCAAACACTGACCCCCCGTCTCAACATAAGACCTGGTGCACACAGCGGTGAATGAATCAACGAACGGCGCGCCCCTGATCGCCCTGCACAACATCCGGAAGCAGTATCCGGCCGTGCTGGCGGTGGATGACGTGAGCCTGTCGGTGCGCGCCGGGGAAATCCACGCCGTGCTCGGCGAAAACGGCGCCGGCAAAAGCACACTGATGAAAATCATCTACGGCGCCGTGCTGCCCGATGCAGGGCGCATTGAATGGAATGGCAGCCCTGTGACCATCACCAGTCCGGGCGAGGCGCGCGAACTGGGCATCGCCATGGTGTTCCAGCACTTTTCCCTGTTCGAGTCCATCAACGTGGTCGAGAACATGGCTCTGGCGCTGCCCGGCAAATACGACCTGAAGGCGCTGGCTGCGCGCATCACCGAGGTTTCCCAGCGCTACGGCCTGCCGCTGAACCCCTGGCGCAGCGTGCACGAACTGTCCGTCGGAGAACGCCAGCGCGTGGAGATCGTGCGCTGCCTGCTGCTGTCACCAAAATTGCTGATCATGGATGAACCGACCTCGGTGCTGACGCCGCAGGCGGTGGACCAGTTGTTCGAGACGCTGCGCACCCTCGCTGCCGAGGGCACCGCCATCGTCTACATCAGCCACAAGCTGGACGAGATCCGCCGCCTGTGCCACCGCGCCACCGTGCTGCGCGGCGGCCGTTTCATTGCCGAAGTCGATCCGCGCGTGGAGACCGAGCGCAGACTGGCCGAGCTGATGATCGGACGCGAGTTTCCGGAGACGCAACGCCATGCCCAGGCCTACGGGCCGGTCGCACTGGAAGTGATGGCGCTGTCAGTGCCCGGTGACGGCCCCTTCGGCACCGCGCTGGACAGGATCACTTTGCGCCTTCATGCCGGCCAGATCCTCGGCATCGCCGGCATTTCCGGCAACGGCCAGGCGGAACTGCTGGCCGCGCTGACCGGCGAGCTGCCACCTGACGATGCGCAATCCATATGGCTGAACGGCCAGCCCGTCGGTCGCATGGGCGCCTCTGCGCGCCGCAAGCTTGGCCTGGTCAATGTCCCTGAGGAGCGCCTCGGGCGCGGCGCAGTACCACCGATGTCGCTGACCCAGAATGCCCTGCTCACCAGTTACCGCCAGGGCCTGGTATATCGCGGCCTGATCGACAATGACGCCACCACCGCCTATGCCGACAATTGCATCCGCGAATTCGACGTCCGTTGTGGCGGCAACACCGCAGCCGCGCAGAGCCTGTCCGGGGGCAATCTGCAGAAATACATTGTCGGGCGCGAATTGCGCCAGGCGCCCAAGGTAATGATCGTGGCGCAACCCACCTGGGGCGTCGATGTCGCCGCATCAGCGCTGATCCGCCAGCAGCTCATCGACCTGGCGGCACGCGGCGTCGCTGTGCTGGTGATCTCGGAAGACCTGGGCGAAATCCTCGAGGTCTGCAACCAGGTCGCTGTCATCGCCGGCGGCAAGCTGTCGCCGGTGCGGGACGTATCAGCGACCAATGCACAGGAAATCGGCACCTGGATGTCCGGACTGTTTCCGCAGGACGAACCCGCCCCGGTGGTGCGTGCCGCATGAGGTTCACGATGCCTTTGCGCCTGCCTTTTCGATTAATCCCCCGCGCACAGCCCTCGCAGCGCATGCTGCTGATAGCGCCGCTGCTGGCGGTCACGCTGACGCTGGTGGTCGGACTGGGCATCTTCGCCGCGCTCGGCCAGAACCCGCTGGTCGCATTCCGCGTGTTCTTCATCGACCCGGTGAGCGACATCAACGGCGTTTCCGAACTGCTGCTCAAGGCCTCGCCGCTATGCCTTATCGCGCTCGGCCTCGCGATCGGCTTTCGCGCCAACATCTGGAACATCGGCGCCGAAGGGCAGATGTACCTGGGCGGCATTTTCGCCACCGGCCTGGCCATTCACTTCCATGAGAACGGAGGCCCCTGGCTGCTGCCGGCCATGATCCTTGCAGGGGCCGTCGGCGGCGCGCTGTGGGCATCGATCACCGCTTTCCTTCGCGCCCAGTTGCGCACCAATGAAATCCTGGTCAGCCTGATGCTCACCTACGTGGCCGACCTGCTGGTGAAATACCTTGTATACGGTCCCTGGCAGGATCCGCAGAGCAACAACTTCCCGTTTACCGTGTCGTTCAGCGATGACGCGCTGTTCCCGGTGCTGATGAACTGGTGGGACTGGCTGGAGGGCACGCGCATCAACCTGTCCCTGCTGATCACGGTGGTGGCAGTGCCGCTGGCCTGGCTGTTCATGGACAAATCCTTCGTCGGATTCCAGTTGTCGGTGGCCGGCCTCGCCCCTGCGGCCGCCCGCTATGCCGGTTTCTCCGAAAAGCGCATGGTATGGATTGCACTGCTGATCGGCGGCGCCGCCGCAGGACTGGCCGGCGTCACCGAGGTGGCCGGCCCGATCGGACAATTGAATGATCGCTGGACACCGGGCTACGGCTTCACCGCCATCATCGTCGCCGCACTCGGGCGACTGAATGCCTTCGGCATCGTGCTGGCCGCATTGTTGATGGCGCTGCTCTATCTGGGTGGTGAGGCTGCGCAGATCTCGCTGCAACTGCCCAAGGCCATCAGCCAGGTATTCCAGGGCCTGCTGCTGATGTTCCTGCTCGGCTGCGATGTACTCGTCAATTACCGCGTCGCTCGCCGCATGCCCGCCAATGCCTTGGTGAACGCATGATCGAATCACTTAACCCGCTCCTTGCCAGCGCCATCGCCGCGGCCATTCCGCTGATTCTTGCCGCGCTCGGCGAACTGGTGGTGGAGCGTTCCGGCGTGTTGAACCTCGGCCTCGAAGGCATGATGCTGATCGGCGCGCTGGCCTCCTTCGTCGCGGTTGCGCATGGCGGCGGCCTTGCAGCCTCGGTAATCGCGGCGATGGCTGCTGGCGCAATGATTGCGCTGGTGTTCGGCTTTGTGACGCTGACGCTGCAGGCCAACCAGGTCGCCGCCGGTCTGTCGCTGACCATATTGGGTACGGGCATTTCCGCCTTCCTGGGCCGCCAGTACGTCGGCTTCCGCGCTCCGGCCTCGTTTGCCGACCTGCCAATCCCGGGCCTGTCCGAACTGCCACTGCTCGGACCGTCGCTGTTTTCCATGAACCTGCTCGGATACGCCACGATTGCGCTGCTGGGTGGCGTCGCCTGGTTCCTGTATCGCACCCGCGCCGGACTGGCGCTGCGCTGCATCGGCGAATCGCCGGTAGTGGCGCGCTCGCTTGGCCTGCCCGTCATTCCGGTGCGCTATGCCGCGGTGGCGTTTGGCGGCGCGATGGCGGGACTGGCCGGCTGCTATTACGCCGTCGCGCAATTCAAGATGTGGCAGGAAGGCCTGACCTCCGGCAATGGCTGGATCGCGCTCGCACTGGTGGTGTTCGCCACCTGGCGGCCGCTGCGGGTCGGAATCGGCGCATTGCTGTTCGGCGGCGTATCCGCACTCGGCCTTTACCTGCAGGCCATCAACGTCCAGGTATCGGTGTTTGCGCTGTCCAGCCTGCCCTACCTCGCCACCATCATCGTGCTGGCCTTCATTTCATCAAACCAGAATGCCATTCGCCGCAATGCGCCCGCCTCACTGGGCAAGGCTTTCCATGCCGACGGCTGAAAGGCCGCCGGCATCCGCTCATCACCACGCCATTTCTTCCAAACCACAGTCAACAGGAGACAAACCATGAAAACCTGGAAGCACGCAGCAGCATCACTGGCAGGCGCCGCAGCCCTGCTCGCCGCACCGTTGATCAGCCATGCCGCAGAACCGCTGAAAATGGCCTGGGTCTATGTCGGCCCGGTCGGCGACGGCGGCTGGACCTATGCCCATGACCTCGGGCGCAAGGCGGCCATGAAAGCGCTGGGCGACAAGATCTCGACCACGATTGTCGAAAGCGTTCCGGAAGGCGCCGATTCCGAGCGCGTGATCCGTGACCTCGCCGCCAAGGGCAACAAGATCATTTTCACCACCTCCTTTGGCTACATGGAACCGACGCTGAAGGTGGCCAAGGCCTTCCCGAAGGTGGACTTCTACCATGCCACCGGCTTCAAGTCGGACAAGAACGTCACGATATACAACTCGCGCATGTATGAGCCTGCCTACCTCGCCGGCATCATCGCCGGCCATGTGTCCAAGAAAGGCATACTCGGCTTTGTCGCCTCCTTCCCGATACCGGAAGTGGTGCGCAACATCAATGCCTACACCATGGGCGCGCGCAGCGTGAACCCGAAGATCACCACCAAGGTCGTGTGGGTGAACACCTGGTATGACCCGGGCAAGGAACGCCAGGCCGCCGAAGCGCTGATCGGCCAGGGCGCCGACGTGCTGCTGCAGAACACCGACTCCTCTGCGGTGCTGCAGACCGCGCAGGACAAGGGCGTCAATGCCTTCGGCTGGGACTCTGACATGACCGCCTATGCTCCCAAGGCGCATCTTGGGTCGGCCATCGAGATCTGGGGCGGGTACTACACCAAGGTGGCCGAGGCCGCGATTGCCGGCAAGCCGCTCAAGACCACGGTATGGGGCGGCATGAAGGACGGCATGAATGACCTGGTCAGCATCAGCCCGAACATTCCTGCAGCGGCAAAAGCGGTCGTCGCGGAAAAGGCGGCTGCAATCAAGTCCGGCAAGGTGCAGGTGTTCACCGGCCCGATCAAGGGCTCCGACGGCAGCATCAAGCTGGCTGCCGGCAAGACGCTGACCGACAAGGAAATCGACAGCGTGAATTACTATGTCGAGGGCGTGGAAGGCCAGCTTCCGAAATAACTTGAACCGGCCCTGAATCAAGGCCGGTTTCAAGTGCCGGTGATGGAAGGGATTGAACGACACCCCTTCATCACTGGCGGCGCATCCAAATCCGTCATTCCCGCGAAAGCGGGAATCCAGGGTCTTTCTTGAGCCTCATCGGATTTTCGGTTTCGTCAGTGCGACAATCTGTTCGTGAGTTGTTCCTCAATTCTTGATAAACAATGCTTTCCCCCAACCTCGAATCCTTCATCCGCGCCCTGCCCAAGGCAGAGCTGCACCTGCACATCGAAGGCTCGCTCGAACCGGGGATGGTGTTTGAACTGGCCCGGAAGCACGGCGTCACACTGAAATACCCGACGGTGGAGGCGCTGCGCGCCGCCTACGATTTCAGCGACCTGCAATCCTTCCTAGACATCTATTACGCCGGTGCCGATGTGCTGCGCGATGCCGATGATTTTCATGCCATGACCATGGCCTACCTGCGCCGTGCGCATGCCGACGGGGTCATGCATTCTGAAATCTTCTTCGACCCGCAAACACACACCGACCGCGGCATCGCCATGGGCACCGTGATCGATGGCATCACCCGCGCATTGGACGACGCGAAGCGCGAATTCGGCCTGTCCTCGCGGTTGATCCTGTGCTTCCTGCGCCATCTCAGCGAGGAAGCCGCCCTGCAGACACTCGAACAGGCGCTGCCTTACCGTGACCGCATTGTCGCGGTGGGCCTCGACTCCTCGGAACGCGGCCACCCGCCCGAGAAGTTCTCCCGCGTCTTCGCAAAAGCGCGCGAACTTGGCTTTCTCACTGTGGCGCATGCCGGCGAAGAAGGCCCGGCCGCCTACATCCGCACGGCGCTGGACGAACTGAAGGTGTCACGCATCGACCATGGCGTGCGCTGCGAGGAAGACCCCGCCCTGGTGCGACGCCTTGCCGCGGAACAGATACCGCTGACCGTATGCCCGCTGTCCAATACGCGGCTCAAGGTATTCTCCCGGATGGCCGACCACAACATCGGCCGCCTGCTGGAACAGGGCCTGTGCGTCACCGTCAATTCCGACGACCCGGCCTATTTCGGCGGATACGTGCTGGCGAACTACCTTGCCGTGGCAGAGGCCCTGTCGCTGTCGCGGGCACAGATTGCACAGCTGGCACGCAATTCCATCACCGCGTCATTCCTCGACGAGCCGTCGAAGCAGCACTGGCTGTCGCGGCTCGATGCAATCGCAAGCGCGGCATCATGAACGCTCCCCCCACGCCAGATCCGGTACTGAGGGACGACTGGCATCCGGTGGCCATGTCCGCAGCACTGGAACCGGGGGCCATCACGAGCGCGAAATTGCTCGGCATGGAACTGGCGCTCTGGCGCGGCAGCGATGGCGTGGTGCATGCCTGGGAGGACCGCTGCCCGCATCGCGGCACGCGCCTGTCCGTGGGCCGTTTTGTCGGCGATGGCATCGTCTGCGCCTATCACGGCTGGCGCTTCGAGGCCGACGGCCATTGCAGCAGCATCCCCGCCCTGCCCGCGTTCACGCCGCCGGCCAAAGCCTGTGCCACGGCATTCAAGGCCGTCGAACGTTACGGTCTCGTCTGGGTGTGCCTCGGCAACCCGGCTTGCGACGTGCTGCCCTTTCCGGAATACGACGACCCGCATCTGCGCAAGGTGGTCTGCGGGCCCTACGATGTCGCAAGCAGCGGCCCGCGCATCATCGAGAACTTCCTCGACATGGCGCATTTCGGCTACGTGCACCCCGGCATTCTCGGCGATCTGCAGCACACGGTGGTACCTGACTACGAAGTGGGTCCCTGGGATGACGGCACCGGCCACATCGGCATTCTGGCCACGCAGTGCTTTGCCTGGCAGCCGCAGACAAACACTCTGGCGGACGGCGGCAGCGACGTCGAATACACCTATCGCGTCGTCCGCCCGCTTACCGCCATCCTGACCAAGTTTCCCAGGGCACAGCCGGATTTCCGCGAAGCGATCAGCCTGCACGTGCAGCCGCTCGGCGAGGAGACGAGCCGGGCGTGGATCATCCTCGCGATGACAAATTTCCTGCAGGCCGAGGAGGATTTGCGCGCCTTTCAGGACCGGATATTCCTGCAGGACAAACCCATTGTGGAAAACCAGGTGCCGCTCCGTCTGCCGCTCACCAAGCAGGGAGAGGGCGCCGAACTTTCCATGCGCTGCGACCGCATGTCCGAGGCTTACCGCCGCTACCTCAGCCGGCGCAAGCTGCGTTTCGGCGTGATTGTGGAATAGGCACGGCATGGCTGCCCCCGCACCATTGCAGGCCTTTCGAGGCGAGTTGCTGTCTTTCAGCAACGATCCGCGCAAGGATGCCGACGGAGTGCACCACATCGAAGACGGCCTGCTCGTCGTTGCCGACGGACTGATCGAACGCAGCGGTACCGCGGCGGAACTGCTGCCGACCTTGCCCGCAGGAACACCGGTGACAGATTGCCGCGGCAGGCTGCTCATGCCCGGCTTCATTGACGCGCACATCCATTATCCGCAGACCGACATCATTGCCAGCCACGGCCGGCAGTTGCTCGACTGGCTGAACGACTACACCTTCCCCGCTGAAGCGGCGTTCAGCAGCGCTGCACACGGCGAGGCCGTCGCGGAATTCTTCCTGGACGAATTGCTGCGCAACGGCACCACCACGGCGGCGGTTTATGCCACGGTCCATCGCCAGTCGGCCGATGCGTTCTTCGCCGCGTCCGAACGACGTGGCCTGCGCATGATCTGCGGCAAGGTCATGATGGACCGCAACTGCCCGGAGTTCCTGCGCGACACTGCCGCCTCCTCCTACGAGGACTCGGCCGCACTGATCGAACGCTGGCATGGCCGCGACCGCCTGCTGTATGCCGTGACCCCGCGCTTTGCCTGCACCTCC
The DNA here is from genome assembly GCA_903928055.1 of uncultured beta proteobacterium. Lineage (GTDB taxonomy): Bacteria > Pseudomonadota > Gammaproteobacteria > Burkholderiales > SG8-39 > CAIYPG01. The sequence continues at coordinate 35,636 of CAIYPG010000056.1, forward strand.
ACCGAAGAGCAACTGAGATTCGCCGGCAGGCTGCTGGACGAACATCCGGGCGTGCTGCTGCAGACCCATATCGCCGAGAACGTGGACGAGATCCGCTGGGTGGCCGAACTGTTCCCCTGGAGCAAAAGCTATCTCGACGTCTACGACCATTTCGGCCTGGTGCGTCGCGGGGCACTGTACGGACATTGCATCCATTTTGACGACATCGACTGGAAACGCATGGCCGCAACCGGTACTGCGGCGGTGCACTGCCCGACCTCGAACCTGTTTCTCGGCAGCGGGCTGTTCGATTACGACCGCGCACATGCCGCCGGTGCCGCAGTGGCGCTGGCCACCGATGTCGGCGGTGGGACATCCTTCAGCATGCTGCGCACCATGCACGAGGCCTACAAGGTGGCGCAGATGGGACGACACACCTTCACGGCACTCGACGCCTTCTATCTTGCGACCCTCGGTGGTGCACGATCGCTGGGACTCGATGATCGCATCGGCAGCTTCGCCCCCGGCCGCGAGGCCGACTTCATCGTTCTCGATCCGCAAGCCACACCGCTGCTTGAGCGGCGCATGGAGCGGACACGAACGCTGGACGAGAAACTTTTCGTGCTGATGATGCTGGGTGATGATCGGGCCGTGGCCCAGACTTACATCGGCGGTGCGGCAGCACTTTCCGCCCGTTGATTGATATCCGTTTTACTGAATACTGATTAATTCAAGCGTCTTTACTGAATAATTATTATCACCGACATTGATTGACCGGACTGCCCGGAGAAATCACTGCGGCGCGCCGGCATCGATCCAGGCAATGAGTTCGGCCCGCTCCGCATCGGTCATCGCGGTGAGGTTGCCGATCGGCATGACGCGCGTTGCCAGTTGCTGGCGGACCATGGGGAGGTGCGAACGCAGCCGCTCCGGCGTGTCCAGCATCACCCCTTTGGGTGCGGCCGCAAAACCCGGCTGTGTCGGCTTGTCCGAATGGCAGGTGACGCAGCGCTGGGCGATCACCGCCTGCACGCGCGCGAAATCGGCGACGGCCGGCTGCACCGCTCCTGCCACCGGTGGCGACGAACGCGGCGCAAGCACGGCCGCAACGCCGGCCAGCAGGACGACACCGATAACCAGCGGCCAGGGCGAAGTAGGACCGGTGACATGCTCCTTGTGGCGCGCCACAAACCAGGTGCGAATCATTGCGCCGCCCACCGCCATGGCAATCAAGACCGCCCAGTTGTATGTCGCGCCATAGGTTCCGGCGTAATGGTTGCTGATCATGGTGAACAGCACCGGCAGCGTGAAATAGGTGTTGTGCACGGAACGCTGCTTGGCGCGCACCGCCGGCTGCGGATCGGGAGAGCGCCCCTCCTCCCTCGCCCTCACCAGCTCGCGCTGCCCCGGCATGATGACGAAAAACACGTTCGCCACCATGATCGTGCCCAGCATGGCGCCGAAATGGATGAAGGCGCCACGGCCGCTGAATACGTGGCACAGTCCGAAGGCCGCAGCGCCAACCAGCACCGCCAGCACTGCCGCCAGTCCGCGTTCATTCGCTCCCAATGGGGAACGGCACAGCAGGTCATAGACGATCCAGCCGCCTGCCAGGGTTCCCAGCCCGATCGCGATGGCCGCGCCGCGCCCGATATCGGCAACGCTGCGATCAATCAGGTAAGCATCGGCACTGACGTAATACACCAGGCACAGCAGGAAAAAGCCCGACATCCAGGTTGTGTAGGCTTCCCATTTGAACCAGTGCAGCGGCTCGGGCAGTACATCGGGGCCCAGCGGATACTTGCGCGCATTGTAGAAACCGCCACCATGCACCGCCCACAGCTCGCCGCTGATACCAGCCTGCGGGCTCTTGAGCGGCAACAGATGGTTGTCCAGCCAGACGAAATAAAACGAAGCCCCGATCCAGGCAATGCCCACGATCAGGTGCAGCCAGCGCGCGAGCAGGTTCAGCCAGTCGAGCAGGTATGCTTCCACGTCAGGCGCCGGCCGCTGTCCGTGAAGACGCCAGCGAAGCGGCCATGGGCAATGGCGCAGGCAATACTGCAACCAGTGGCATCGCAACAGATTTGACTGCAGGCACAGCAGTTTCTTCGGTACTCACCGCGGTGCGCGCCTCCATCACCTGCAGCACCTGCGCCGCCACGGCCACGGCAATCGCAGCAGGGAGCTTGCCCGTGATGCCGGGAATTCCGATCGGACAGGTGATGCGTGCAATCTCCTCGCGCCGATAACCATGACGCTCCCAGCGATGGATGAATTTCGCGCCCTTGGATTTCGAGCCGATCAGACCGGCCCATGCCGAATCATCGCGGTCCATGATGGCCCGGCAGATTTCGTCATCGAGGTCATGGCTGTGGGTCATTACCAGGAAATGCGCGCCAGCCGGCGCATCCGCCACTTCTGCCGCAGGATCATCGGCAGCCAGGATCGTGACATTCGCGGGCAGCGCGAACGATGTGGAGGACTGTGCAGAGAACTGCTCTTCCCGGCTGTCCACCCAGGTGATGCGCAGCGGCAGTGCGGCAAGCACATTGACGAGCGCGGCGCCCACATGCCCCGCACCAAACAGCCAAAGTGGCGCACCGTCGGGATCAATGCGTTCGCTCAGCACGGTTTTCTCGGAATCCATGCGCGACATGATAATGCGCGGCGTCCGTTCCGGCACCCTCGTCCTCAGGCGGCGCGACGGTTTGCCATCCACACCTGCGGCAATCACGGTCTCCAGCACCGCCGCACCCCGCCGGCTGGCCGCATGTGCCGCCTCCACGAAGGCACAATCTTCGGCATTGCGGGCGTCAAAGCGTTCGAACCACAGGTCAACCGCACCGCCACAGCACTGGCCCAGCGTCGCGCCCAGCGACAGCCGGTCTAAGCGCGTGGCGCCGCTCGTGTGCGACGCCAGCATGCAGCGCGCAACCGCCATGGCCCGCCATTCGAGATGACCGCCACCGATGCTGCCGCTCAGCACCGCTGCGCCATCGCGCTCACCCACCAGCATGCAGGCGCCGGCCTCGCGCGGCGCCGAACCGACCACCCCGGCGACCACGACCCGTACCACCGCGTCCTCAGTGGACAGACGATTGCGGAGTGTTGCGACCCAGTCGTTCATGATGCTTCCTTCATGCTTGGTTCAATTCATTCAGGGCGCGCAGCACCGCTTCCGGAGTGGCCGGTGCGGTCAGGCGCGGCAGAACGCCCGGCCGCCCGGCGGCGATGGCGTCGCGTATGGCATGCAGCACGGAGATGCCCAGCATCAGCGGCGGCTCGCCGACCGCCTTGGAGCGATAGATGGTGTCTTCGACATTGGGGAGTCCCTCGACAAGCTTCACACTGGCATTTGCCGGCCAGTCGCGCGCCGTGGGAATCTTGTAGGTGGACGGCGCGTGGGTCTTCAATTCACCGCGCGCGTTCCACCACAGTTCCTCGCTCGTCAGCCAGCCCGCGCCCTGCAGGAAGCCGCCCTCGATCTGGCCGATGTCCAAGGCCGGATTCAGCGACCTGCCCACATCGTGCAGGATGTCCACCTGTGCCAGGCGAGTCTCACCGGTGAGCGTATCAATCTCGACCTCGGCCACCGCGGCGCCATAGGCGTAATAGAAAAACGGCCGGCCGGTGAGCGTAACCCTGTCGTAATGGATCTTAGGCGTGCGGTAGTAGCCGGAGGAGGACAGCGAAATGCGCGCTGCGTAGGCCTCGCGCACAAAGGCCTCGAAGTCCATGCTGCTCTCGCCGAGGAATACCCGCCCTGCCTCGAAGCGCACCTGCTCTGCGGTCAGCGCGTGACTGGCACAGGCATGCGCCACCAGCCGCTCGCGAATGGCCACCGCCGCCGCCTGTGCCGCCTTGCCGTTGAGGTCGCTGCCGGATGATGCTGCCGTCGCGGAAGTGTTCGGTACCTTGCTGGTGTCGGTTGCCGATACCCGCACCCTCTCCATCGGCAGCCCGAACTCCTGCGCAACCACCTGCGCCACTTTCGTGAACAGGCCCTGGCCCATTTCCGTACCGCCGTGGTTCACCAGCACTGTGCCGTCGGTGTACACATGCACCAGCGCCCCGGCCTGGTTGTAGATCGTGGCATTGAAGGAAATGCCGAACTTCACCGGCGTCATTGCCATGCCGCGCTTGATGACGGCACTGGCGGCATTGAAAGCGGCCAGATCTGCGCGCCGCTTGCGGTAATTGCTGCTTTGCTCCAGCCGATCGGTGATCAGGCCGATGATGTTGTCCTCGACCGTCTGCAGATAGGGGGTGACATTACGGTCCGTGGTTCCATAGAAATTCACGCGGCGCACATCCAGCGGATCGCGGCCCAGCGTGCGTGCGATGTCGTCAATGATGGCCTCGATCACCACCATGCCCTGCGGTCCGCCGAAGCCGCGGAACGCGGTGTTCGACACCGTGTTCGTCTTGCAGCGATGCGAGACGATTTCCACATGCTCCAGGTAATAGGCATTGTCGACATGGAACATGGCGCGGTCATTCACCGGCCCGGACAGGTCGGCCGAATAGCCGCAGCGCGAGGCCAGCATCACCGCCAGCGCGGTAATACGCCCCGAATCGTCGAATCCCGCCTCGTAGTCACTGATGAAATCGTGGCGCTTGCCGGTCATCACCATGTCGGCATCGCGGTCAGCGCGCAGCTTTACCGCGCGACCGGTCTTTGCCGCCAGGATCGCCGCGGCGCAGGCAAACAATGCCGGCTGGCTTTCCTTGCCGCCAAAGCCACCGCCCATGCGCCGGCAGTTCACCACAACGTCGTGCGCGTGCCGCCCCAGCGCCTCGCCGACCTTGTGCTGCACCTCGGTCGGATGCTGCGTGGAACTGTGCACGAGCATCGCGCCGTCTTCCTGAGGAATCGCAATTGCGACCTGCCCCTCCAGGTAGAAATGATCCTGCCCGCCCATTTCCACCGTGCCCTTCAGCCGGTGCGGCGCTGCCGCAAGCCCGGTGCGCGGCTCACCGCGTGACAGCTTCTGCGTCGGGATGACGAAGCTCTTCTGCGCCAGCGCACCGCGGATGTCGAGGATCGCCGGCAATTCCTCGTATTCGATCTTCGCCAGGCGCGCGGCCCGACGCGCTGCATCCGTGGACGTGGCGGCGACCGCAAACAGCGATTGACCCACGCATTGCACCAGGTCGTCGGCAAAAATGGGATCGTCATCCAGGATCGGACCATAGCTGTTGTGACCTGGCACATCGGCTGCGGTGATCACGCACACCACGCCCAGTGCTGTGCGCACTGCCGTGAGGTCCATGGACCTGATGCGGCCGTGTGCCACTGTACTCATGCCGAGTGCCGCATGTAGCGACCCCGCCGGCAGCGGAATGTCATCGGCGTAGCGCGCCTCCCCGCTGACATGCAGGTGGGCACTGTCGTGCCGGCTGGCAACGCCCGCAGTGGAATCGGCCACGCTCAGCCCCCTCCACTTGCCGAAAACACGGCACCGATGCGGGTCTGCTGATCCGGGGAGGTGTGCTCGGCGTAAAAGCGCCTGAGCAGATTGCATGCGACCTTGACGCGGTAGTCACTGCTGGCGCGCATGTCGCTCAGCGGCGTGTAATCCTCTGCCAGCGCCTTGATTGCCGCATCCATCGTCGCTTCAGACCACGGCTGACCGGTCAACGCCGCCTCGCACTGCTTTGCCCGCTGCGGAATTGCCGCCATGCCGCCATAGGCCACGCGGGCTGAAGCAATCCTCCCTGCCTCAACATCAACCACGAACGCCGCGCACACCGCGGAGATGTCCTGATCAAAACGCTTGGAGATCTTGTAGGTGGCAACTTTGCGCGTCGTGCCAGCGGGGAGCGGAATGCGTACCGCGGCGACGAACTCGCCCACTGCGAGCGCATTCTTCTGATAGCCGAGATACAACGCTTCGAGCGGGAGAACCCGAGTCTCCGCTCCTTTGCGCAAAACAACTGTAGCCCCCAGCGCAATCAGGATGGGCATGGAGTCGCCGATCGGCGATCCATTGGCGATGTTGCCGCACAGGGTTCCGGAATTGCGTATCGGCGGCGAAGCAAAGCGGTTCGCCAGTTCAGCCAGCATCGGATAACGCGCGACGATTGCGGCATACGCGTCGGCCAGCGTCACCGCTGCGCCAATCTCCAGAATGCCATCGGACTCGCGCAGGATCTTCAGTTCAACGACCTCGCCCAGGTAAATCAGCGGTGGCAGGTCGCGCATCTGCTTCGTGACCCACAGGCCGATGTCGGTGGCGCCGGCCAGCAGCAGCGATTTCGGCTGTGCCAGATAGAGGGAAGCCAGTTCATCCAGCGAGGTCGGTGCGTGAAATCCAGGGACGAGCGGCTGCCCTTTGCCCGTGTTTTCGCGCAACGCCTGCAGCGCGGCACGGCGGTGCGGACTTTGCGCATCCTCGCAGCTCCAGACCGCAGGCTCGGGATAGCCCTGCATGCGGCACCCGGCCTCGATGATGGGCCGGTAGCCGGTACAGCGGCACAGGTTGCCGGCCAATGCATCCACCACGGTCTCACGATCCGCCGGCACACCCTCGAGATACAGCGCGAACAGCGACATCACGAATCCCGGTGTACAGAAGCCGCACTGCGAAGCATGCGAATCGACCATGGCCTGCTGCACCGGATGCAGCGCTCCGCCCGCACCGCGCAGGCTCTCCACGGTCACCACTTCGCGGCCATCCAGCGTCGGCAGGAAACGGATGCAGGAATTTACCGCCCGATAGCGCAGGCCCCCGTCATGCATTTCCCCCACCACCACGGTGCAGGCGCCGCAATCGCCCTCTGCACAGCCTTCCTTGGTTCCGGTGCGCCCCAAGTCCTCGCGCAGGTATTGGAGCAGCGTCAGCGTCGGCGGAACATCGCGCACTTCAATGCGCTGGCCGTCAAGCATGAAGCGCACACCCGTGCATGCGGTGTCCGGCTGGGGTATCTTCGGTTCGTCCATGATCTTTTTTACGCGGATCGCGTCAACATGGCCCTGAGGTTGCTTTAGTTGACCGGCTTGCCCGGAATTGCAGGAATACCCTTGGAAAGTTCGCAAGATGCATGCCACGACCACTCCCACCCTGTTTGAAGCGCCGCAAACACCAAATTGTGTCGGCCGTCGCTGGCATGCACCAAGCCGGCCGGCAATTTTCATTGGCAGCCTCAACATGGGGCGGTACCGGTGACATCAACCCTGCTGATCCGCAGGGCGGAAGTCGTGGTCACCATGGATATGGCCCGTCGCGAATTCCAAGGCGGCAGCGTCTTCGTACGAGGCAATTCCATCGAAATGCTGGGCACCGACGCAGAGGTCGCTGCCTGGATTGCCGACGATCCGGTAACACGAACGCCGGCACGCACCGTGGATGCCCGCGGCTGCGTGGTCATGCCCGGTCTGGTCAATGGGCACCACCACCTGTTCCAGACGCTGACCCGCGCAGCCGGCACAGCAAGCGGGCTGGCGCTGTTCGACTGGCTGAAAAAACTCTATCCGATCTGGGGTGGCCTGGACCCGGAATCCGCCTACACCAGCGCCAGACTGGCGCTGTGCGAACTGCTGCTGAGCGGCGCGACGACGGTGGCCGACCATCTGTACCTGTTCCCGAACGGCGTGAGGCTCGAAGACGAAGTACGCGCAGCCCGGGAACTGGGTGTGCGCTTTCACCCGACGCGCGGCTCGATGAGCGTGGGCGAATCCAAAGGCGGCCTGCCGCCTGACACCCTGGTCGAGGATGAGCCGACAATCCTCGCCGACAGCCTGCGCGTCATCGAGACCCTGCACGATGCACAACCACGTTCCATGCTGCGAATCTCCCTGGCACCCTGTTCACCCTTCAGCGTGAGCGCCGACCTGATGCGCGAAAGCGCGCGCATGGCGCGGGCCCATCCCGGCGTACGCCTGCACACCCATCTTGCCGAGACCATCGATGAGGATCGTTACTGCCTCGAAAAATTCGGCAAGCGCCCGGTGGACTACGCCGAATCGCTGGAATGGCTGGGGGAGGACGTCTGGTTTGCGCACATGGTGCATCCCTCGAAGAACGACATGCAGCGCATGGCCCACACCTGCAGCGGCGTCTGCCATTGCGCCAGCAGCAACATGATCCTCGCCTCGGGCATTGCGCCGATACGACAGATGCGCGACCTCGGCATGCGTGTCGGCCTGGGCGTGGATGGCTCGGCCAGCAATGACGGCAACCACATGCTGGGCGAAGCGCGCCAGGCCATGCTGTTGCAGCGCGTCGGCTGGCCGGGCTTCGAGTCCCGTGCGGATCGCATGTCGGCAAGGGAGGCGCTGGAACTGGCCACACTCGGCGGCGCCAGCATCCTCGGCCGCGATGACATCGGCGCGCTGGCACCGGGCATGGCGGCCGATCTCGTGGCCTTCCGCGTCGACGGCATCGAGCACGCCGGTGGGCAATCCGATCCGGTGGCGGCACTGCTCACCTGCGCGCCGGTGCACGCATGGCTGTCAGTCATCAACGGCCGCATCGTGGTGGAACAGGGCGAGATCGCCGGCGTGGACCTGCCCGCCCTGGTCACCGCACACAACACCGCCAGCCGGCGGCTTTTCGAGAAGGCCGGCCATGTTCGATAGGCCTGATGCACCTGATGATGAAACCCTGCTGCGCAGGGCCATTGCGCTTTCGGTCCGGTCACGCAACGAGGGCAACCATCCCTTTGCCGCGCTGGTCATTGACGCCGACGGGACGCAACTCGCTGAAGCATTCAATGCATCACGTGCGGACTGCACAGGCCATGCGGAAATGGAAGCCGTACGCGCGGCCTGGGTGGCACGCCCTGCACGGTTGGCCGGCGCGACGCTGTATTCCAGTGCCGAACCCTGCGCCATGTGTGCCGGAGGAATTTACTGGTCCGGCATCCGGCGCGTGGTGTACGCGCTTTCGGAAACGCGCCTGCTGACCCTGACCGGAAGCCATCCCGAGAATCCGACGCTGTCCCTGCCCTGCCGAGAGGTATTTGCGCGTGGCCAGCGCGCAGTGGAAGTGGTTGGCCCGCTATTGGAAGAGGACGCCGCCGTCGCCCATGCGGGCTTCTGGACCTAGCCCGTCAGATCACGACAGTTGCGGAACGCAGCGCCGCCATCGGCGCCGTCCAGCCCACAATGGCCCCCTGTGCCCGGATCATTTCAATCGCGGCACGCTTGAATTCCGGAAAGTAACTTTCGGTGGCATCCTCGATCAGCAGGCATTCGTAGCCGCGGTCATTGGCCTCACGCATGGTCGTCTGCACGCAGACCTCGGTGGTGACGCCGGCGAACAGCAGGTGGGTAATGCCTTTCAGGCGAAGGATTTCACCCAGGCTGGTCGCATAGAACGCTCCTTTGCCAGGCTTGACGATCACGATCTCACCCGGCGTGGGCGCAAGGGCAGCGACGATGTCGTTGCCGGGCTCGCCATCAATGAGTATCCGCCCCATCGGCCCCTCATCGCCGATGCGCAGTTTCGGGTTGCCACGCAGGCGCTTGGCTTCCGGGCAATCGGCCAGGTCGGCACGATGCGCCTCGCGGGTATGCACCACCAGCACGCCATTCGCCCGGCACCAGTCCAGCAGCGCACGCACCGTCGGCACAATGGCGGCCAGCAGCGAGACATCATTGCCCAGCGTCTCGCCGAAGCCGCCGGGCTCGACAAAATCGCGCTGCATGTCGATGACAATCAGCGCCGTCTTCGCAGGATCGAAGGTGTAGGCAAACGGCGTGGCAGCAACGTTGATCATGTGGATTTCCATTCAGTAATGAACGGGGCCGGATTCAAACCCACCCCTGACCCTCCCCCGTCACCGGGGGAGGGTAGGGTGGGAGAGCCCGCCTCTTCCCCTCCACATGCCCAGCAACCGCCGGCGGTTTCGCGCCATGCGGTCATGATTGAGGCCCCCGCTTCATGCGGCAACCGCGCCTGCGGCCGCGTGTCCGGCCATGCACGGCCCGATCACGGCGATGTCGGCCGCCGAGGTAATCGTTTCGTGCACGATGCGCCCGTCGAAAATCACCACCATGCGGTCGGACAGTTCCAGCAGCTCATCCAGATCCTCTGATACAAGCAGCACCGCCGCACCCGCATTGCGCGCAGCGAGAATGCGATCATGGATTTCCGCGACTGCGGCGAAATCGAGGCCGAACACCGGATTGGCAACGACGAGCACCGACACTTTTTCAGACAGTTCACGCGCCAGCACGGCGCGCTGCACATTGCCGCCGGACAGGGTGCCGATCGGTGCACCTGCCCCCTGGGTCTTGACCTTGAATTCCCCGATCCAGCGGTCCGCCTGCTCGACCATCGCGCCACGCTTCAACCAGATGCCCGATGCCAGCGGCGCCTGGTCGAAATTGCGAAAGGCCATGTTCTCCGCCACGCTCATGCCAGGCACACAGGCGTTGCGCAACGGCTCCTCGGGCAGGCTGAAGGCGCGGTAATGATGGATTTCACCACGTGTCGCACCGTAAGGCTTGCCATCAATGCGGATATCGCCGCCGGACGGGCGGCGCTGGCCGATCAGCGCCTCGACCAGTTCGCGCTGGCCGTTGCCGGAAACACCGGCAATGCCAACGATCTCTCCCGGACGGATATCGAGCGTGAAGTGCTCCACGGCGGGCCTGCCGGCAGCATTGTCCACCACGAGATTGCTGATGGACAGGCGCGGCTGGTCTGCACCGGCGCCAGCCAGTTTGCTCCCATGGGCTTGCGGGATCTCGCGCGAACCCACCATCATCTCGGCCATCTTTGTCGGATTGAGGTCGGCCACCCTGCCTTCGCCCGCATACTTGCCCCGGCGCAACACCGACACCGCGTCGGCGAACGCCATGACTTCCCGGAACTTGTGCGTGATCATCAGCACCGTCACCTTGCTGGCGCGGGTCAGGTCGCGCACCATGCCCAGCACCTCGTCGGCTTCCGTGGGGGTAAGCACCGAGGTCGGTTCATCAAGGATCATGAACCGGCGCCGCAGGTAGAGCTGCTTGAGGATTTCCACCTTCTGCTTCTCGCCCGCCGCCAGGCGCGACACCGGCTTGTCCAGCGGCACCTTGAAAGGCACCGTGTCCATGAAGGCCGCGAGACGCTGCATTTCGTCCTTCCACTTCACCACCGCCGGAACGTCGTCGCGCGACATCACCAGATTCTCAGCCACGGTCATGCTGGGGACCAGCGTGAAGTGCTGATACACCATGCCGATGCCGAGCGAGTGCGAATCATGTGGTGAACGGATGGCGTACTCACGGCCATCCACCTGGATTTCGCCCTCGTCCGGCTGGTAGAAGCCCACCAGGCATTTCACCAGCGTGCTCTTGCCCGCGCCGTTATCGCCCAGCAGCGCATGGAAGGAGCCTGCTGCGACCTTCATCGACACATTGTCCAAAGCGGCAAAGGAACCGAAGCGCTTGGTCATGCCGGTGACTTCAATGCCGAGGGCATGCCCCGGATCTACCGCGTGGTCGGGCTTGAGACGCATCATTGAGGACTCTTCAGCCATCAGGCGATCCTTTCGACGGTTGCCATCAGCGCCGTGGAATCAGAAACCGCACCGAACACGCCGCCCTGCATCGTCACCATCTTCAGCGCAGCGGCATGGTTGCCCGAATCGGTGGCGGCCGTGCAATCGCCCAGAATCAGGCACTCGAAGCCCATGTCGTTGGCATCGCGCATTGTGGTGTGCACGCAGACATCGGTGGTAATGCCGGTCAGAATGAGGTTGCGTATGCCGCGCTGGCGCAGAATCATTTCCAGGTCCGTGGCATAGAACGAGCCCTTGCCCGGCTTGTCGATGATGACTTCGCCGGGCAGCGGTGCCAGTTCCGGAATGATTTCCCAGCCGGGCTCGCCCCGCACCAGGATGCGGCCGCAGGGACCGGCATCGCCAATGCCGATGCCGTTCGTGCCGATCTGCCGTGACCGCCAGCGCTTGTTCGCCGGCAGGTCGGACAGGTCGGGACGATGCCCCTCGCGGGTATGAATGATATGGAAGCCCTTCGCCCGCATCACGGCAAGCAGCTTTTTCAGGGGCTCGATCGGCGCGCGTGTCATGCTGATGTCGTAGCCCATTTTGTCCACGTAACCACCGACGCCGCAAAAATCGGTCTGCATGTCGATGACGATGAGCGCGGTGTTTTCCGGGCGAAAGTTGCCATCGTAGGGCCACGTGTAGGGCGTGGCGTCAACAAACAATCCCGTCGCCTGCAGCAGTTCGTCCATGGCTTCGGATATCATCGCCCGGCCTCAGCGCACGATGCTCAGTTCGCCCGGCGCTCCTGCCAGCGTGCGTCGCGGGGAGCAGGTGGCGATCATGATCGCCAGGGTCAATACATAGGGTGCGGCGTTGAACAGGTAATAGCCGGAGGTGATGCCCACCGACTGCAGCGCCGGTCCGAGAGATCCGGCGCCACCGAACAGCAGTGCGGCATAAAAGCAGTGGATCGGATTCCAGCGCGCAAAGATCACCAGTGCGACCGCCATCAGGCCCTGTCCGCTGGAAAGCCCCTCACTCCAGCTTCCCGGGTAATAGAGCGAGAGGAAGGAGCCACCGATGCCGGCCAGGAACCCGCCCGCCGCCGTCGCCAGCGTGCGCACCACGTTGACGTTGTAGCCCATGGCGCGTGCTGCGTCAGAGCTGTCACCGACCATGCGCACAACCAGTCCCCAGCGCGTATTGCGAAAGCCCCAGGCAAGAAACAATGCCAGCGCAATGCCGATCAGGAACAGCGGGCTCACCTGCAGCGCCGCCTGAACCTGCGGCATGTCGCTCCAGGCGCCAAAGGATATGGACGGCAGGTTCGGCGCCTTGGGCTGCACATAGGGCTTGCCCATGAAGAATGCAAACCCGGTGCCGAACAGCATCAGGCCGATGCCCACGGCAATGTCATTGACCTTGGGCAGATTGCAGATCAGCCCATGCAACAGGCCGAGGAAGAAACCGGCGATGCCGGCCGCCAGCACGCCAAACCACGGGTTGCCGGTCACGAAGGACACGGCATAACCGGTCATCGCGCCCATGACCAGGATGCCTTCGAGGCCAAGGTTGATGCGTCCGCTTTTTTCCGTGATGCACTCACCCAGGCTCACAAACAGGAATGGGGTGCTGACGCGCAGCGCACCACCCAGCACGCCCAGCGGTACGCCCCACCAGCCCAGATCGGTCATGCCTGATCCTTCAGGTTCTTCACGCAGGAATCTCCCGGGACTTGAACAGTTTGATGCGCCCGTACAGGGTTTCGCTGGCAAGCACGAGCAGGAAAGCCATGCCCTGCAGCACCAGCACGGTGGCATCGGGCAGGTCAAGGCGGCGCTGCAGCATGCCGCCGCTGGCCGAAATTCCACCAAGCAGAACGGCGACGGGAATGATGGCAATCGGGTTCTGGCGCGCAATGAATGCAACCAGGATGCCGGCGTAGCCGTAGCCGGCCATCAGCGAGGCGTTGGCGTTGCCATGCACCGCCGCAACTTCCACCATTCCTGCGAGGCCCGAGGCTGCGCCTCCAAGGAAGCAGGCAGTCAGCACCAACTGGCTCACCGGCAACCCGGCCAGGCGCGCTGCGCGGGCATTGCCCCCGACGATGCGCAGCCCGAAGCCCCAGGTGGTGTGCTTTACCAGGACGTACATGGCGACGCAGAAGATGATGCCGAAGCCCAGCCCCCAGTGCACGTCCAGGCCGGGAAAATTGCCCAGCATGTTGGCATCGCCGATGGGATGGGTGGAGGGCTTGTTCAGGCTGGCCGGATCACGCAGCGGGCCCTCGACCATGTGGTTGAACAGGGCGATCGCAATATAGGTGAGCAACAAACTGGAGATGGTTTCATTGATGCCGCGATACTGGCGGAGCGCCCCTGCCGCGGCGATCCACAGTCCGCCGGCAAGCATTCCGCCCAGGGCCATTGCAACCTTCACGCCCATGGGCGACACGCCCGTCATCAGATGGCCGATCACCGCAGCAACCAGCCCGCCCAGCACCAGCGCACCCTCGCTGCCAATGATCATCAGGCCTGCCTGGGCCGGCAGGGCCACGCACAACGCCGTGAGGATCAGCGGTGCCGCGCGCGACAGCGTGTTCTGCCAGGAAAACGCACCGGAGAACCCGCCCTGGTAGATCAGGCTGTAGACCTCGATTGGGCTTTGCCCCAGCACCAGCATGAACAGGCCGAACAGCACCATCGCCCCTGCCAGCGCCCCGATGGGGATGGCAAGGGCTTCAAGCGCGGCGCTGACCCTGGGAGAAGCCATGATGGACTCCCGTCAAAAACCTGATCAGACCTTGCCGATCACGCCTTCGACGAGGTAGTTCATCGATTCGAGAACCGGATCGGTCTGGATCAGGGCCTTGCCGGCGGGGATGACTTCCTTGCCGGTATTGTCCTTGAGCGGCCCCTTGAAGATGACATAGTCGCCCTTCACCATCGCTGCCTTGGTGGCATCGGCCTTTTTCTTTGCCGCATCGGAAACAGCCTTGCCGTAAGGCGACATCTTGACAAAGCCTTCCTTGAAACCACCGCGCACGAAATTCTTGAAAGGCGCGCCCGACAGCGCGTCCTTGACGTGCTGCTCATAGACGGGCGCCCAGTTCCACTCTGCACCGGTGAGATAACCCTTCGGTGCCAGGGGAGCCTGACTGGCGTGATAACCGCAGGAAAAGATGCCGCGCTTCTCGGCCGTCTCGACGACGACCTTGGGACTGTCGACGTGGCAGGTGATGACATCCACGCCCTGGTCCACCATGCTGTTGACCGCCTCGGCCTCTTTCACCGGCAGCGACCAGTCGCCGGTCACGATCAACTGGCAGGTGATTTTGGGATCAACACTGCGCGCGCCCATCAGGAAGGCGTTGCAATTGCGCAGCACCTGCGGAATGGGCTTGGCGGCGATGAAGCCGATTTTCTTGGTCTTGCTGGTGAAGCCGGCGACGATGCCGTTCAGGTACTGGGCCAACTTGCACGATAAAAATGGCAGCAAAGTTGATTTGCTCGATATCATCTATATATATATGTATCATAGTGTTGGCTCAACATAATCGCGACAAAACAGCACATGATTAAACTCCAGCATATAGCTATCTCGGTGAAAGATCCCGAAGCATCGGCAAAGTTCTTCGTTGATGTGATGGAGATGAAACTCACACGCAAAAATGACGGTCCATTAGCGCAGACGTGCTTTGTTTCCGACGGAAGCATTGAGATTGCTTTGATCCGATTTAAGTCTCCGGAAATGCTCGGAAAGGAATTCCCAGATAGCTATGAAGGGCTGCACCATATTGGCTTCAACGTAGATAATTTGGAAGAGATAGACAAGCGCATAACTGCGACTGGATTTCGTCCGCGCAGCGACATTCATACAGCGCGAGATAAACTGTTTGCGGCTGCCGGAGGCAAACCCCAATCAAAGGTGGGGGTCGAGTACAAATACGAGGGTCCGGGGGGAATCATCTTTGATGTCTCCCAGAAGGGGTGGATTAGGAAGGAAGATGCTCAGTAATTCCATCCCATCAACGTAGCTAAGCAATTTGTGCAAATGATGACTGTTGTTGCAGAGGGCCTGGGTTTTCCTGAAGGCCCCGCCATGCTCGCGGACGGCTCGGTTATCTTCACCGAAATTGCCGGACAAACCGTGCGACGGTTGAATCCTGACGGGACGCTATCCCTCGTGGCCAAAACAGGGGGAGGACCAAACGGAATTGCCATTGGTCCGGATGGTGCCTACTACATCTGCAACAATGGTGGCGCGGAATATCGTCCCGGTAGCTATCTTCCGGTCGGACCGGCCAAGGACTACCTCGGTGGGTCGATCCAGCGCATTGATCCAATTTCAGGAAAGGTAGATGAACTGTACTCCCGTTGCGGGGAATACCGGCTGTCGGCCCCCAATGACATCGTTTTCGATGCGGCGGGCGGATTCTATTTTAGTGATTTTGGAAAACGTCACCCCCGTTACAGGGACCACGGTGGCATCTACTATGCCCATGCGGGCGGCAGTCACATCCATCAGATTGCATACCCCTTCCCGTGGCCCAATGGAATGGGGTTGTCCCCCGATGGCACCATCCTGTACGTGTCTGATACCGAGGCATCACGCCTTTGGGCCTTCGATATCCTAGAGCCTGGCAAGATTCGGAAAAACCCGTTCCCAGCACAAGGCGGAGCGCGGCTTGTGTGTGGCCTTCCGGGATTCCAGAGATTCGACAGTCTGGCCGTCCAGGCAAACGGGGACATTTGTGTTGCAACACTGGTGACGGGTAAGATCACGGTGATCTCCCCCTCGGGTAATGTGATCCGCGAAGTGTCTTTCCCGGACGTCGCCCCGACAAACATTTGCTTCGGCGGAGATGACATGCAGACTGCATATGTCACACTCGCCGAAACAGGGCGCCTAGTCTCCTTGCGCTGGCCAGAACCAGGGCTGCGGTTAAACTATCAACCCTAGAAACTGGCACCTAATATCGGCTACTGGGCGCTCAAATTGAGCGCCTTGATAACCTTGCGCGCATTATCGCTTTCGCTGCGGATAAAGTCAGAAAACTCCTTGGGCGTATTGCCAAAGACTTGCGCTCCGTCGCTAGTCAGCTGATTTCGCAATTCCGGCGCAGCCAACTGTCTGACTATTTCCTTATTCAACAGTTCGATGATGTTGGCAGGCGTGCGCGCTGGCGCCACGATGCCATACCAATTGGCGGACTGAAATGTGGGATAACCACTTTCGGCAACAGTTGGCACATCGGGCAGCACGCCGGCGCGTTGATTGCCGGTAACTGCGACCGCTTTTAATAAGTGTTGCTTGACCTGCGGAACGGTCGTTAGGATAGGACCGAACGTCAACTCGACTTCGCCGGACATAACTGCTGCGTTGGCGGGTGCTGCCCCCTTGAATGGCACGTGTGTCAGTTGTATACCCGCTTGCGAAGCTAAGACTTCCACACCCAGATGATTCGTGGTGCCGATTCCGGCCGAGCCAAAATTCAGTTTGCCGGGGTTGGCTTTCGCATAGGCGATCAACTCTGTAAAGGTGTTGACCGGTAGTTTTGGCGCCACCACCAGAACAAACTGTGCCGAAGCAATTAGAGTTACCGGAGCAATGTCCTTGACGGGATCATAAGGAGGCTCTTTCATCATATAGGGCCCGATAGCTAGCGTGGAGGTTGAGCCCATGGCGATCGTGTAACCGTTTGGAGCCGCTCGGGTCATCTGCGCAATCCCGATGATTCCGCCAGCGCCCGCCTGGTTTTCCATAATGAAGGTCTGTTTCATCGACTCCGATAGCAGTTGGCCGATTTTCCGGGCTACCAGATCATTGCCCGATCCCGGGGCAAAAGGCACGATGAAACGCACCGGTGCAGATGGAAACGCGGCGCGCGTTGATTGCGCCAGAACATTGCCCGTGAAAAAAGCGCTTACGCTCACCAGTAACAGTATTGCAGTATTTTTCACAATATTCCTCCTTTAGGAATCAAAAGTTTTCAATAACCAAGAAGCGAATACTCTTTGGATGTCGATAATCAGCGTCCCTTAAACTTTGGAGCGCGCTTTTCTTTGAAAGCCTGGCCCCCTTCCTGATGGTCTTCCGTTAGCAATGAAAGAGACTGGGCCCAGGCTTCCGTGTCGAGGAAGTTATCCAGGCTCGGAATTTCCAGGCTTTTAAACATGCGCTTTGTGACGCTCAGCGCAAACGCGGGTCCCGCCGCTAATTGGGTTACCAATTCGTGGGCTACGGCTTCGAGCTCGGCATCCGGTACAACCTTATTGACGAGACCCATGGCTAGCGCCTCCTTTGCTTCTGTACGCCTAGCCGTGTAGACCAGTTCCTTCGCCCGATAGCTACCCAGTATCTGCCTAAGAAAAAACACCGCGCCGCCGTCCGGAACCAGACCAATTTTGGAGAACGATTGGTGAAAGTTGGCGGTTTCGGACGCGATGATGATGTCGCTTGCCAATGCCAGGCTCCAGCCTATACCTGCCACCGGACCGCGGACTGCGGCAACGACCGGCTTTTCAATATTGGCAAGACGAAGAACGACTTCCTGCGCCTGACGAATTCGCTTCTTTGCTCCATGTGCGGTAAGGCCGCCCATCGTTGACACGTCGCCTCCAGCACAGAATCCACGCCCTGTTCCGGTTAGCAAGACGACGCGTACTGCGTCATCAGCTGAGACTTCCTGAAAGATCCGAATCAGATCAATCTTCATCTCTTCGGAAAGCGCATTGAGTTTGTCTGGCCGGTTGAGCCGAACAGTTGCGATTCCATTGACGCTTTCCAGATCGACGAGACTCAAGGCATTCTCCAGTGGTCAAACCGGTATGTCAGAAGTTGCAGACTTTCTGACAATGACGACATCCGCGGCGCATGCGCCCGAAGCAGTAACGATGAGCGGGTTGATATCCATGCTTTCAAGACAGTCTGAATTGCGCAAGGCAATTCCAGAAAGGCGAACAAGAACCTTGGCAAAGCTTTCCGTGTCCGCCCGGGGCAGTCCCCTAGCGCCGTTCAACAGGGCATACGAGCGAAGCTCCCGGATCATCTCCATGGCTTCAGCATGCAGAAAGGGAGCTCGTCTGAATGCAACGTCATTGAGTACCTCGGCGAAGATGCCCCCTAAGCCGCACATGACAAAAGGACCCAGCACTTTGTCATTGACGATGCCGGCGATCATCTCCACCCCACCGACAATCTGTTGCTCAACCAAGATGCCAGTGATCCGTGCTCCGGGCGCATTTTTCTTCACGCGATTTATGATTTGCTGGTAGCCCGCAGCCACTGCCTCAATACTGTCCAATCCGAGCAGCACTCCCCCGACCTCCGTTTTATGAATGATGTCTGGAGAAATGACTTTCATGACCACAGGTAACCCGATGACTTCCGCCACACGGCAGGCATCCTCACTGCTTCGAGCAATCTGCTCCTTCGGCACAGCAATGCCGACTGAGTGCAGCCACTGCTTGGCGGCGTGCTCGGTATCCAGAGCCCCTTCCATTAATGGAGCATCCGCAACTGGATGCCTGTTTCGGTTTAACTGCGGGATGCGCAGGAAAATGGCAGATTGCCGACATCTGGCGGCGGCCCTAATGGCACGAGTTGGGTCTTCGAATACCAGGAAGCCTGCGGCCTCATAACGTTCGCGAACGGGCTGTTCGCAAAGCATGGAAAGAATAAAAAGTCTTTCAGGGTAGGATTTTCTAAGTCTTGCCAACGGTTCGTAGACCCGGTCCATCAACACCGTGTCATAGCCAATGAAGGAAATATGCGCGACAACAATATCGTTGTCACTTCCGGATACTACGATCTCAAAGCATTTTGAAAACACATTGATGTCGTTCACCATCTGTGCCGTGGTGTCGATTGGATTGCGCGTTCCGGCAAGAGGGAGAATTGCTCTGACTTCGGCTTGCACTTGCGTTGTAAGAGGCTCAACCAAAAGACCTTGCTTGATGGCCGTATCTGCCATCATCACTGCCACTCCACCGGAGGTGGAAATCACAGCTGCCCTAGAGCTGTTGGGGCGAATGCCTATAGCGCAAGCATAAGCAATGTCTAACAGTTCATCCACGTCATGGGCGCGGATAACCCCGTGCTGGCGAAGAAATGCCTCAAACAATTCGTCACGGCCGGCCATGACTGCGGTATGAGAAACCACCGCTGCGGCACCGACATCCGTCGTTCCAGCCTTAAGCAAAATGACGGGCTTGCCGGCCGAGCGCGCCAACTCGAATGCCTGGGCCATTTTCTCAGCATCCCGGCATCCTTCTATATAACCAGCAATTACCCTTGTCGCCTTATCATTCGCGAGATAGACAATGCAATCGGCGACGTCGATGTCCGCCTCGTTTCCGGTGGTAATCCAGGTGCTCAACCCAATTCCCCGATTGCTGCAAACCGCTGCACAGTGGGACCCGAAGGCACCACTTTGTGTCACAAAGCCAATGGAGCCTAACCGAGGCCAGCGAAGCTCCCTTGATGGAGAAAAGGTGACGCTAAGCCCTTGCGGTCCATTGACGTAGCCCAAGCAATTTGGGCCCAGCATGCGAATTCCAGCAGCCTTGGCCGCTGCCGCGACTTCGTTTTGCATCGCGCGGCCCTTTTCGCCGGCCTCGGAGAAGCCAGAGGACATAACCACCAGTCCCTTGACTCCTTTTCGTATGCAGTCCTGCACGGCAGGAAGCACAGCGTCCCCGGGAACTACGATGACTGCGAGATCAACGGCGTCGGGAATAGCGGTGACCTTGGCAAACGAAGGTACGCCTTGGACAGACGAATGCGTGGGATTGATGGCGTAAAGCTTCCCTTTGAATCCGAGCTCCTTGAGGTAACGCAGGGGGCGGCCGCCGATTTTTGTGGGATCCGAAGAAGCCCCATAGATGACAATCGACGATGGAGAAAAAATCGATTCAAGTGAGGACAACTGAAATTCTGAGGATGCGGGCATAAAGGGGTGTACGAAGTGCCTAAGATATTTGAAGTGGGATGGATGATGCGGAGTAGGGCTAGGCGGCAGCTTTTGGACGCAATCCTGCCTTCATGACCTTGCCCTGCAAAGGATGACCGACAATGCGCTCGGCCATATGTGCACATTCGACCAGAGCAGGAAGGTCGATCCCGGTATCTATACCCATTTCCTCGCACATGTAGACAAAGTCCTCCGTGCAGATGTTCCCCGGAGCACCTTTGCTGGCGGCAAACGGACATCCACCCAGGCCGCCTACGGTTGTATCGAACTGACGCACTCCCAAGCGAAGAGCTGCTGCAGCATTGGCCAGACCTGTACCGCGCGTGTCGTGAAGATGGGTGCCTAGACCAAGATCAGGCCAACGGTTGCGAACCTGATCCACAAGGCGCTCAACAGCCAATGGCGTGCCCATGCCCACAGTATCAGCCAGAGTGACGCCAGGGAGGGTGTAGCCAAACTCTTCAGCTAGGTTGTGCAAATCCTGGATCATGGCCAACACCTTGGCGGGTGCCACCGCGCCTTCGTAGTTGCAGCCAAATGAAGTCATGACATAACCCCACTCCAAGGGAATCGAGTTTTTCTTGTAGAAATCGAGCCAACTACGCTGCTCATCTAGAGTCTGTGCGTGGTTGCGATTTGTATTCCGGATACAAAATGTTTCCGAAGCCGTCACTCGAATCACGCCAATGATATCGACAGGCAACGTGGCAGCTCGCTGCAGACCCTGCATGTTCAGCCACAGGCCCGTGTAGCGAACACCCGGCTTCTTTCGGATCTGCCGCGCGACCTCATCGGCGTCCGCCCAGCCCGGCACACGCTTGGGATTAACCAGTGCTAGACAATCAATTTGTTTGACTCCCGTTTCGGCAAGCGCTTCGATCAGACTGACCTTGGTGGAAGTGGAAATGCTGGTCGGCTCAATCTGAAAGCCTTCGCGGGGCCCTTCTTCATGGATATCGACCGATTGTGGAAGATTGCTCATGTCTATTCCAGCGTTGTTCCGGCGATGTCGCCTGTCAGAAACATGTTAGGGCGCAAGAAAAAGGAGATCACCAATGCACCTTTCGGCGAGCGGGCCATGTGCCTGTTGTGCTTAGGACGCCATACGTAATTGCCAGCACTGACCTCACCTTCGTCATCGACGATGCTTCCGGAGAGAACGTAGGTCTGTTCCACCTCTACATGTTCATGAAGTGGCAGTTCAGTACCTGGTGCCCATCGGAACAAGGCTGTCAGCAGGCCGGTTTCCTTATCCTGCAGAAGAATCTTCATATCGATGCCAGGCGTCGGAGTTGGCTTCCAAGGAAGCGCTTCGACGTCCACATATCTGGACGCCAGTTCAGCCAGCTTTTCCTGCCCCTCAAGGAACGGTGTATTCAGTGCCATAGGCCCTCCAAACAGATTCGCGTGGTTACCTTTGCCGCAACGCACACCAACTGGTTTCGATGAGTCGGTGTTGACACGGGCAGATGAACTAATCAATATAGTATAGATGTTTTAAAGTTTTGACACCCCCGTTGTTTTCTGAGTCCACCTGTCACTGCATGCATTGGCGCCTGCAGGAGGTTCAGGACACTCATAAAGGCAATTTGCGCGGAGTAAAGGAGAAGAATGTCTGACGGATCACAATCCACACGGGTCGTACTGTCCTACGCGAATCAGATCGCCAAGGTGCTCGTGTCATTCCCCGAGAAGCGCAATCCGATCGGGACGGAAACCGCTACCCTAATCGGTGACAAGTTGGCCGAAGCCGAAGCCAACCCAGAGGCCAGGGTGATCGTTATCACCGGAGACGGCGACAGTTTTTCGTCAGGCGGAGATCTTCGGGAATTTCTTGCCACGACCTCCGCCCTGCCATCTGAGCACTGGGAGACCGGTGGCCCATGGGGAAGGCTTTACACGCAGCTTCGTTCCGTGTCCAAACCTACAATTTGTCGCGTGCATGGGCCGGCTATGGCCGGCGGATGCGGCATCGTTGCCTCCTGCGATTTCGCCATTGCATCGGATATTTCCACATTTGCGACACCGGAAGCAAAGATCGGCCTATTCCCGCTGTTCATTCTTCCTTCGCTGCTGCGTGCAATTGGAAGACGGAACGCCCTGGACATGGCATTGACGGGCCGCGTCGTAGAAGCCGCAGAAGCAGCCCAGATGGGCCTCATCAATCGCAGTGTTCCCTTCGCTGCGCTTGACGGCGAAGTCGACAAACTCGCGAAACAGCTAGCCTCAATCGGACCATTGACGATGAAAATGGGGAAGCGCGCCTTCAATGAGATCGCAGATATGGATTTTGCGCACGGCATCGAAACGGCACGCGCTCTGCGCGTACCCTTCATGGGCTCCCCAGAGCTGCAACAGGGCATAGAGCGATTCTTGACCAAGTCCGCCACCAAAGTAAAAGCCTGACCAGTCCAGTGCACTTCGAGCGCGACCACAGACCACGAATGGAACTCAAATGATACGAAAAGCGTTGTGGACTATCTTTGCTACGTGGGCGGCCGTTCTGTCGGAACAGGCGGCAGCGCAAGCGGACTATCCCATTCGTGCCATTCGCTTGGTGGTTCCGTTTGCCCCGGGTGGATCGGCGGATCTTGTGGCGCGCGTATTGGCTCAGAAGCTTGGTGAACAGATGCCCGCTGGAATGCTAGTCGAGAACCGCGCCGGTGCAAACATGAATATCGGAGCGGACTATGTCGCAAAGGCAAGCCCGGATGGCTACACGGTTCTTTACAACACATCGAACATGATCTTCAACATTTCGATGTACGCCACTCTTCCTTACGATGTGTTCCGCGACTTCGCGCCGATTACGTTGACTGCGGCGGTACCCCAGGTACTGGTGGTCAATCCGTCCGTACCAGCTTCTAACCTACAGCAACTTGTGGCATATATCCGTTCCCAGAACGGAAAAACGAACTACGCCTCTGTCGGCGTGGGCGCCATTTCGCACCTCACAACGGTCCTGTTTCTGAATGCCAATAAGGCGTCGGCGCTTCATATCCCTTATACGGGTAGTCCCCAGGCTTATGCCGACCTAATAGGGGGGCGCACCCAGTTCTACTTTGCCACCGTGGCCTCAGCCGTACCGTTTCTGAAAGATAACCGTGTGCGTGCCATTGCGGTCACGAGTCTGGACAGAAGCAAAGCACTGCCCGATGTGCCGTCCCTCAATGAAGCCGGGATGTCCAAATTCGAAGCCACCAGCTGGCAAGGCATGCTCGCTCCTGCCAAAACTCCTCCGGCCGTGATTACCAAATTGAACGCGGAAACTCTCAAGGCATTGAAGAACCCAGATCTTCTCAAACAGTTTGATTTTTACGGCACTGTGCCGCTGGGGTCAACGCCGACAGAATACGGCGAATACATGAAGTCTGAGAACGTGAAGTGGGGAAAAATTATCAGAGACGAGCGCATCAGCGCAGAGTGATCAAGATTGCGGACGAACTTCAAATGATCCGCCGAACTCGAAAACAGGAGGATTTATGCTGATTCATCGATTGCAGTCACTGGCAGTGGCTATTTCGTGCATGGCCTGTGGGGCAGCGTTTGCGGCTTCTTCTGATTACCCCAACAGGCCTGTGAAGTTCATGGTTGGTTTCGCCGCAGGCGGAACCACTGAAGTGCTTGCTCGGCTGGTGAGCGTCAAGCTCACCGATAAGTGGAAGCAGGCCGTCATTATTGACATTCGGCCTGGGGCCGATGGATCTATTGCCACCGGTATGGTATCGAGGTCAGCGCCGGACGGGTTGACCATCGGATGGGTGACAAGCGCCCATTCCATTACTCCTGTTACAACGAAGCTGAACTACGACCCAGTCGCAGGCATCGCTCCCATCATCCTGGCGACATCAAATCCCTCGCTTCTGGTAACCCATCCCGGGTTTCCAGCCAAGACGGTCAAGGAACTTATTGCGTACGCCAAGGCCAATCCGAATAAAGTGACCTATGCCTCTGCAGGCACCAGCACCATCCAGAACCTGCAAATGCTTCAGTTCATGAGCATGGCCAATGTCAAGGCGCTGCATGTCCCCTACAAAGGGGGCGGAGATGCCCTCACTGCTCTTTTGAAGGGTGAAGTGGATCTGTACTTTGCTGGAGTATCGACCGCTGCCAGTCAGGTCTCCGCCGGAAAACTGCGTGCGCTGGGCGTGGGATCGCGTAGCCGATCCAGTTTCGATCCGACTATGCCTACCATCGCTGAGGCGGGTGATCTTCCCGGATTCGATGCCAGCAACTGGACAGGAGCGCTTACCGCGCCCGGCACGCCGGCTGAGATCATCAATAAGGTCAATGTCGATACGGCCGAAGTCCTTCGTGCCGCCGATATGCAAAAGCGGCTAGAAGACCTAGGCTTTGTGGTCATTGCCAGTACCCCGAAGGAATTTGGCGACACCATTAAGGGCGACATCGCACGTTGGTCCTCGTTGCTGAAGGACACGCCGATTCAGTAAGTCAGCGCACCGCATAAATCTAACGCTGAAGAGAATGAACGCACTTATAGATATAAAGAGGAGATTTACATGAGCACTAACCACGACACGTCCGAGCCAGCAGCACTGGATGCATCCGATATCTATGCCGAACATTTGGCACGTGTTCAGTACAAGGATTTGCCCGAAAAGGCAATCACGGCAGTTAAGGCTAGCATTCTGGACACCTTAGCCTGCATCTATGCAGGGAGTACCAGCCCTGATGTCAAAGCGTTAAAACAGACAGCGAAGGATTGGGGCGGTAAGCCTGCCTCGACACTGATCGCCGCGGGCGGCGTGAAGGTGTCCCCCGTCAATGCGGTTCTCGCCAATGGCTCGGCCATTCACCAGGACGACTACGACGACTGTCACGACAATGCCCCATCTCATCCAACTTCGGCCAGCCTGGTGCCAGCTCTGGCGGTGGCGGAAGAAATGGGCGGCGTACCAGGCACGGAACTGATCCTCGCAGTGGCTCTCTCCAATGATCTGACCTGTCGTCTTTCCAAGTCGATCCGCGGGCGGATCTTCGACCATCCTTGGTTCCGGGCGCCCGTCTGCGGACTATTTGGAGCTACCGCGGCGGCGGCCAAGATTCGTAAGGCAACTGCCGCCCAGCACCGCCATGCCCTAGGACTTGCGCTACCGCTGGTAGGTGGTACGTGGGCCAGCATTCATCACCACGATTCCAGTGTTCGCGCCATCCGGGACGGCCTCAATTACCACAACGGCATCATCGCAGCCGAACTGGCCATGCGCGGCCTAAGGGGCGATCCGGAAGTGTTCGAAGGTCCCTATGGCTTCTTCAAAGCGTATTACAACAACGATTTCCGTCGAGAAGATGTGATTGGCGATCTGGGCAAGCATTTCGAGTCGGCCTACGTATCCCTCAAGCCTTGGCCCTCTATGCGCAATCTTCACAACATGGTCACTTCGGTTCTCGAAGTCATGAAGAAGAACAAGCTCACCTTCGAGCAAATCTCCAAAGTGGAAATGGAAGTGGGCAAGATCAATCTCACGCGCTGCCGACCAGTCAAGGTTGGATCGGTTCCCAGCCACAGCATCGATTTATTAAGTAACCTCCACTTTGCCGTGTCGGCCGCAATTCGCTTGGGCAATATTCCGCTGACGCTATTCCGCGATGGGAAAATGGCCGACGACGTCATCGTCAATTCTATGCCCAAGGTGAGCTGGCGCTATTCGGAGCGACAGGACACCGAGTCCTCATTCGAGAACGGCCGTTGCGAGATCACGACCACCGACGGAAGAGTTTTGAAGGGCGAATGCATGGCGGCGCTAGGAAATCCTGAGAATCCCATGAGCGCCGAGCAGCGCAAAGACAAGTTTCTGGCCTGCGCAAGACTGGCCGACAAGCCTTTGCCCGATGCACAAAGCCTCAAGATTATCGACTGCGTCGAACATCTGGAGGACATCAAGGACATCAGCGAACTCACCAAGCTGCTGACCTAAGCTCAACCGATATCGCGGGAATTGCCCCCCCGCCACTGGTCCATAGCAGCATCAACAAGAAATAGGAGACAAGCATGTCAGATACATTCATCGAAGAACTCAGAGTCCGCGCAACCATCGATCGCTATTTCCACTGCGTCGACTCAGGAGACTGGAAAAAACTTGGCACCGTATTCACCGATGAAGCGAGCTTCGAGTTCAATCTGAGCCCTACTGAGAAGAAAGTGCTCAAGGGCGGACAGGCCATCGCAGATTACTTTCAGGATCGTAACAAGATCTTTCGCACCAAAACGCATTACGTGGGCCATGCGGAGATCACTCTGGACGGCAATGTTGCCAAGGCGGACGTGTACGCCATTTCGAACGTCACCATCGGCGAAAGGATCGCCGTACGCGGCCTCCGCTATGCCGATGAACTCGTCAAGGGGACCGACGGCAGTTGGCGTTTCCGTAGTCGCGTGCACCGCGGTCTGTGGCAGTACTACGCCACCTTCGTTGAGCCGGAAGTGCCCAAGACCTGATACCGGGGCGCAGCGCGTCCGCGTCGATTTTTGCCGGGCGCGCCCCTCATACCCTTTCGTGTCGATATCCATCGCCAAGGAGTTGCCGTGAGTGCAGGCCATCCAATTTCCAGTAGCGATCCGGTCTTAGAGCCGTTCATCGGATGGTCAAGTTCGATGCGCTGGAAGGAAGTCCCCGCCGCTACCCGCCGTCTGCTGAAGATCGAGCTTCTTGACTACTTGGGAGGGGCTATCGCCGGCCGCGCCGTGGTGGGTATGCCTCCCTGGCTACAGGTATTAATTGATAACGGAGGGCGGGAGGACGCTCACGTCCTAGGCGGTCCGGCCGTACCAGCCAATATCGCGGCGCTGTGTAACGGATATTTTGGTCATGTGCTGGAATTTGACGATACGCATGATGCCGCAACGCTTCATGCTGGTTCGGCGCCCATCCCGGCTGCGATGGCCGCCGCCGGCCGACGTGGCTGCACATCGGGCGAGGAGTTCTGTGAGGCTGTACTGCTCGGAATTGAGCTTACCTGCCGTCTTGGCGTGGCCACACGGCTGAATTTAGTGAAAGGGGGCTGGATCTACGGCGCTCTGCTAGGACATTTCGGGGCTACTCTGGCGGCGGGCTATCTGCTCAATCGCGATCCAGCCGCGCTGCGTAACGCCTTCGGAATAGCCTATTGCCTTGTCTGCGGAAATCATCAGTCCACGCGCGAGAGCGCACCTACAAAGCATGTGCAGCCTGGATTTGCTGCGAGCAATGCCATCCTTGCCAACCTCATGGGTGCCAAGGGCCTAGACGGGGTGAAGCAACCGGTGTCGGGAGAAGATGGTCTGGCGCGCGTGTACCTACACGAGCTTTTCGATCCGGCGGTCGCGACGGGGGACCTGGGAAGTCGATTCGAGACCGACCGTCTTTCTTTCAAGCCTTACCCGACATGTCGATTCACGCATCCGGGCATCAGCGCTGCGCTGCAGTTGCGAAAAAAGCTTGAGGGACGGTTTTCGTCGGTGGAAAAGCTAGAGATCATCGTCGGGCCACTGGCCTACGACGTCGTGGGGCGGCCCGAGCCAACGCGCCTCTCGCCATCCACTCGCATGCACGCGCAGTTCAGTCTCCAGTGGACAGTGGCGAATGTTCTGCTTCATGGTGAGCTCACCCCACGTCAGCTAGTCGAGGAAACTCCACCGCAACCCGCGACAAGAGCGCTAATCGAGCTAATGGAAT
Source organism: uncultured beta proteobacterium (assembly GCA_903928055.1). GTDB lineage: Bacteria > Pseudomonadota > Gammaproteobacteria > Burkholderiales > SG8-39 > CAIYPG01. The sequence goes on from CAIYPG010000056.1 coordinate 63,713, forward strand.
GCAAAGTCATCGCAAACGCGGCCGATCGGGACATAGGAGGCTGCACGCTCCGGGCCCATGGTTCGTTCGGGGTTCTCGAAGTCAGCGGGGACCACGCCCGTGGCCATCCAGATAATCCTCTTAGTGACGCGGAGCTTCTGCAGAAATTCCATGCCAACACCGCTCTAGCCGGCTTGGATGAGCCTGCCTCCACTGCGCTGGCAAACGAATTGATGGAAATCGACACCCAAGTAGACGTCGTACCCCTGCTCACGCGACTTGGACGCATCGGCCCCCAGGCAACCCGGTCCAGCTGACCGCGGAAACGAATGCACAAACCAGACATAACCAAGAGGAGACTTCCGTGAAGAACGCTCTGACTCGTAGCCTCATCCCCGCTCTGATCGCAATAGGCATGCAGCCTGTGCTGGCCCAGGATGTGACGGTACGCTATCCAGTGAAACCCGTCTCAATCATCGTGCCCAACGCACCGGGCGCCTCCTTTGACGCGTTCGCACGTCTTTACGCAGACAAGATGACGGCGGTCTTCGGGCAGCCCTTCGTTGTGGACTTCAAACCGGGCGCGAGCGGGACCATCGCCTCAGCCTTTGTCGCCAAGTCCGCGCCGGATGGTCATGTGCTTCTCATCGCCTCGCCCAGCTTCACCATCGTCCCACTGCAATACAAAGAGCTTCCTTTCGACACTCAGAAAAGCTTCGCCCCTGTGTCGCTCATGAGCAAGGCCCCCTACGTGATGGTGGTCAATGCGGATTTCCCAGCGAAGAACCTCAAAGAGTACATCGCCTACGCAAAAGAGCATCCCGGCGCCATTAACGTGGCGACTACAGGTAGCGGTGCCTTTAATCACTTGGCCGCCGAATGGATCCACAGTGCCACTAATACCCAGGCTTCATTCATTCATTACAAGGGCGGTACCGCCTATGTGCCAGACTTGGTGTCGGGGCGGGTCAATACCGTGATCGCAAGCTTTGGCTTCATGCGGACCCTCCTCCAGGGGGGGAAGGTACGCCCTATCGCAGTGACGTCCGTCAACCGCAATCCGGCTCTACCGGACGTCCCCACTGTCGCTGAGCAGGTGGTGCCCGGTTATGACGCGGTGAACTGGGTTGGCGTGGTCTCAACCGCGGGTACACCAGTTCCCGTGGTGAACCGATTGAGCACCGAGATTGCTCGCGTGCTAAAGATGCCCGATGTCACGGCAGCTTTGGAGAAAGATGGTACCGACCCCGTGGGCAGCACACCTGAACAATTTCGGGCTCTGATTGCCGATGAACTCTCGCGCTGGCGCACGCTGGTGACCACCCGGAACATCAAGATGGCCGAATGACCATCGGATTTATAAATGCCGGCAACAGCCCCATAGGGCTCAACGGAAGAAAGTGAATCTGCAAGGAAATGGTATGAGCGAGCAGCAAACATACGATGTCGTTTGCATTGGCGGGGGAATCGCCGGTTTAGTTACGGCCGCGCGAGCAAGCGAACTCGGTCTAAAAGTAGCGGTACTCGAGCGCGGCGCCGAGGAGGACTATCGCTGCAATTCGCGATACTCAGGCGGAGTGATGCACATTTCCTACAAAGATCCCGCCTTACCCAAGGAGGAGCTGATCAAGGCGATCCAGGAGATCACCGACAATTACGCTGCACCCGACTTGGTAGAAGCCATTACCCAGAACTGCAAGCGGGGCCTGGACTGGCTGCAGCAGCAGGGCGCCCGCTTCCTGCGCGTGGATCCCAGCATGCAACGTTCCGATATCGGTTCTCGGGCGTGGATTCTTGCACCAGTGCGGCCACCGGTGACCCAGCTTGAATGGAAAGGTCGTGGCGCCGACGTGACCCTTAAGGCACTTGAACGAGCACTGCTCAAAGGCGGAGGCAAAGTGTTTCGAGGAACTTCTGCTTCTTCTCTTTTGATGGAAAACGGTGTTTGCAAGGGTGTTGCCGCAAAGCAGGGAGAATCCAATGTGGACTTTCGGTCGAGGTCCGTGGTGGTCTGCGACGGAGGATTTCAAGGTAACGCCAATCTGGTGAAGCTTCACCTATCGCCCGCACCGGCCAAGCTCAAGCAACGGGGGGCCGGCACAGGCATCGGGGACGGCATGCGCATGGCGATCGAGGCTGGGGCCGACATCACCTCGCTGGATGGCTTCTATGGCCACGTGCTGTCGCTGGATGCCATGGAGAATGACATGCTCTGGCCCTATCCCCAACTTGATCTGGTGGCTGCCGCCGGCGTCCTGGTGGACCGATCGGGAAAGCGCTTCTCCGATGAAGGCCTAGGGGGCGTATTCATGGCTAACATTATGGCCCGCCAGCAGGACCCTCAAGGGATCTTCGCCGTTTGGGACGAGGTGATCTGGCAGGACTCGGGTCGCGCAGCTGCCGTCCCGCCCAACCCGACGCTGGAGAGACATGGCGGCACTCTGCGAACGGCAAATACCATCGCTGAACTGGCTGTGGCACTGGGGGTAGATCCGGCCGGTCTTGAAAAGACCGTGCGCGATTACAACGACGCGGTAACCTCCAACAGGCTGGGAACGCTCTCTCCTGCTCGCTCGGCCAAGCGGCGCAAGGCCGAGGCCATCGTCAAAGCACCCTTTTACGGTGCTCCGGCCTGTTCGGGCATCACCTATACCATGGGGGGCATTCGCATCGACGGGCAATCTCGCGTGCTTCGCCCGGACCGATCGCCTATACCGGGCCTGTATGCAGCTGGCGCCTCCACGGGTGGCCTTGAGGGGGGGCCATGCGTGGGCTACGTGGGCGGACTCATGAAAGGCATTGTCTTTGGCATGTTGGCTGCTGAGTCCATTGCCGGAAAACGCTAGAGCTTTCGAAAGGACATCCCATGGGTATAGAAGAACAAATCTGCGCGACGCTCTCGCAAGTTCGTTACGAGGACCTTCCCGAGGCGGCAATTCGCGGCGTCAAGTCGAGCATCCTGGACACCATTGGCGTGATGCTGGTCTCAAGCACCGCTTCTGAGGATTGCATCAAGATGAACGAACTAGCCCAGGAGCTGGGTGGCCGCCCGGAAAGCACTGTGATTGGCTTCGGTGACCGGCTGCCAGCACCCATGGCAGCCCTCATCAACGGTGCGTTATGCCATCCGCTGGACTACGACGACGTCCATGAAGGCGCTAAAAACCACTCCACAGCACAGACGCTACCTGCGGCCCTGGCAATGGCCCAACGCAAAGGCAAGGTGAACGGCCGCGACTTGATCACAGCATTGGCTGTAGGCGGAGACTTTTCCTGCCGCATTGCAATGGCGGTCACTGCCGGCCCTACCGAACATGGCTGGCTCGGTTCGGCCGTATACGGCTCTTTCGGCGCCGCCGCAGCTGCCGGAAAGATCCTTGGCTTTTCCCCTGCGCAAATGAGTAACGCCATCGGGATGGCGTATGCCCAGACTGGCGGCTCCCGAGAAATGGCCGAAGGCACCTCCTTGCGAGGCGTGAGGGATGGCTTTACTTCCAAAGTTGGGGTGATGTCTGCGCTACTCGCTGAAAAGGGGCTCACGGGCCCGGGACGCTTCCTGGAAGGTAAGGCGGGCCTTTACAACCTATATTTCCGAGGCAAGTACAACCCAGAGCGGCTCCTTCATGAGTTCGGCAAAACCTTCGAGGTGGCTAATGTCAGTTACAAAATCTGGCCGGCTTGCCGTCTGACGCATACCTATGTGGACGCGGCCATCTCCATCATGAAGGAGCAAAAACTAAGCTACGAAGACGTTAAGGAGGTTCACATTGATGTTAGCCAGTGGGGTAAGGACCTAAGCGAGCCGGCCGAACGACGTCTCATACCCAAGACTGGAGTGGAAGCCGGCGACAGTATGCAGTTCACTCTAGGTCTGGCCATGGTGCATCAGACGGTTAAGATTGAGCATTTCACCGATACCGCGATTAAGGACGAGCGCGTCTTGTCTTCAGCTAAGAAAGTGACTCACCATTTCAAGCCGGAACTGCGCGCCGCGGACATGACCCCAGGAGATGTGACCATCAAGACCATCCACGGCGGGGAGTTCAGAAAGCGCGTGGAGTTCGCCCCCGGCAGCCCGCAAAATCCGCTGAAAGAAGGCGCGTTGGAGGAGAAATTTCTGGATTGCCTGACTTACGCAGCCAAGCCCATTAGCAGGCAAAGGGCACAGCAGCTAATAGACAACATCATGAACCTGGAAAAACAGGAAACAGTGGAGAGCATCATTCCCTGAGTCTGTCTGATACCACGAACTGAATCTCACAGATTACGCGGACCGTAAATGACCCTCAAGAGTACGGCTACTTAACGTCATCACTGGTCCAGGTGCCCGTATCGTAGTTGATGTATTCCTTAGGGCTCTGTTCGCTGGGATGCAGGAAGATTCTCGCCCAATTAACTTTCTCGCCGCTTTTAGTGAGAAAGATGTAGTTGAAAACCAGCGTCGGGTCGTTAATCACGATGCCAAGGTGTCTGGCTACGAACGGTGGCGGAAAACGTGCACCAGCAGTCCGGGTGATCCCGGAAATCTTGACGCCGACTTCGGTCAGGGCCTGATACATAGGAAGCGATCGCAGCTTTTCTAAGTTGTGCAACTCGCCGATTTCAATGGGTTGGGAGTGAAAGCTCACGCTATGCGGACGCCCCTGAAACATTCTCAGACGTCGGCAAGTCCACAAAGGGGTTCCCGCATTCATCCCGAAGGTGGCGCACGCCTCGGCGGCTCCCACTTCGACGCCTACTGACAGCACTTTATAGGCGAAGCGTTTTGACTTGCCCACGATCTCGGCGGAAGCTCCTTTGCTAGGGCGCTTGGTCGATGGGACATAAAGAACCTCGGTCTTACGTCCACGGGCACGCAAAATTAGGTCTTCATGAGAGAGCCTGATGAGTGCCTTTCGCGCGGTAATGACGCTGACTCCATACTGTGCTGCTAAGTCCTCTTCACCCGGAAAATCATTTCGCCCAACCCACAGACCATCGGTGATCTCGTCCTTCAATTGCATGTAAATTTGATGATGAAGGGTAATGTCCGGATTGAGAATATCCTGGAACTTGCCGACGCTTGCGGAAGCCGGCTTCGACGAGCTGGAAGGTGACGACTTTTGTAAGGGCTGGCGCGACATAGACTGCTTCTAACGAGACTGCAACGATTCGAATTTTATAGTTTGGAGGCAATGCCGTCCAATGCTGACTGATAAATACACCAGAATAAAACGCAACAACGTGATGGGCGATTCGCTAGCTCGTGACAATTAGGCGAGTATTCGCCAAGGGCTGCTTTGAAGGATGTGATCCGCCCTCGCTCAAGTGCACTCACTGTGGCATTAGCATGTCAGTGATTAGCTCGATTAGCTCTGTTCCAAGGATCATTTGCGCTTCCTACCTGAGCCAAGGCTGTACCACACAAGGTTATGCAGGTCGCGCCAAGCAAAAGCCAGCGATTCAAAAAGTTCATATTTTTACCCTCGTAGGTTAGTAATAGGTCAGGTTCACTTTAAGGGCGTATGCAGCACATCAAACTCCTCTGGCTAGCTCTGGCGACCTTCCCATCGCTTTGCATGGGCTGGGGAATAGAAGGCCATCAGGCCGTCGGAAAGATCGCCACTGAGTTACTGACGGATCGATCCCGCCAAGAGTTAGCTATCTTGCTGGGAAGCGATCTGGACGCCAAAGGACGGCCCTCAGGCCGCAAGACCCTTTCTGAGGTCAGTACTTGGGCTGATGAGATTAGAAGCGCTTCAGCAGGCCGCAGAACAGCCCCGTGGCACTATGACA
>CAIYPG010000057.1 GCA_903928055.1 uncultured beta proteobacterium
CGGCGGCTCAAATTCGATCACACCGACACTGTGGATTCCGGAATATAAAAAATGCCGGCCAAGACCCGCCTCCTCCACCACCCGCCGCCCCGCCGCCTCGACGCTGCGACCTTCGACTCCAGGCCGCATTGCCTTGAAACAGGCTTCCTGGGCGCGCCAGGCCACCTCCACCGCATTGCGAATTTCGCGTCCCGGATTGCCGACGAGCACTGGCCTGCCGATAGCGGAATGATAACCCTCGTAGCGAGGCGCAATCGTCAGCAGCACGAGATCGTCGGCATGGATCGCTCGGAATGTTGAACGAGCCAGAATGGGCCGGGTATTGGGACCGCAGGCCACGATCGTGTCGATGCCGGTCCCTTCGGCACCCATGCGGCGCATTGCCGAGTCCACCTCCGCGGCGACCTCGCGTTCCGTGGCACCCACACGAATCGTCTCCAGCGCGGCGGCCAGGCCCGCTTCAGCAATGCGATAGGCATAGCGAATAACCGCAAGCTCGGCCGGCGATTTTTGGGCACGCACATCGCAGATCGCGTTCTCCACTTCAACCCACTCCGCCTGCCGGAAACTTGCCTCGAAAGTGGCAAGCACGTCGGCACTCATCAGTCCGCGCGCAGCCAGCCCGATTCTTTTGACGCGCGAGGCATGAGGAATTACTTCGGCGACAATCTCGGCCAAGCTCTGAATCCTGCTGTGGGGATAATCCTCGTTTGCGTGGCAAAACTCACCCAGAATGCGTACATCGGCGATGCGGCCGGCAAGCAGCGCATACTCCCGGGTCTCGGGGCCGCACAGCATGATCGGCGCCCCCTCGCGGAACAGCAGCACGCACACCGGCTCGAAATGAACGGGAAAGTTTGCCAGCCAGCGCGCGTGAGCCGCGCCAAACACGGCGCGATCGTCCGCATAGGCGACCAAAAGGTCCAGATTCTCCAATCTCATCATCTGCTGCACGCGGGCCCAGCGGATGGGATATTCCTCGATAGGGATGCTGGGCTTCGAATCCTTGTTCATCGAAACGGGCCTGTCGGTGCTTGGTTGGTGAGGATAGAAATTGGCAAGGAACTCTGTCATTGTCAAAATGACACCGGGCGATGACTTAAGGGGACTTTTGATGAATCCACGGACGCTGCGCGCCGCGGCATTTGCTGTCTTTGCATGCGGTTTTCTCGCGGCCTGTGATGCTTCCAAGCCCGCAGCCTCCGCCGATCAGGACGCACCCTTGCGCATCGCTATCGTCGCCAAGCAACTCGGCAGCGGCTATAGCGACGCCATCCGCAAGGGCGGCGAGCAGGCCAGTGCCGAACTTGGCAAAGTGCAAATGATTTTTACCGGACCCAGCACGCCCACCGCCGAGGGGCAGATCGAGGTGCTGAACACCTTGATTGCCCAGCAAGTAAACGCCATTGCGGTGGCCGCCAATGACCCTGATGCATTGGTGCCAACGCTCAAGCGCGCGATGCAGCGCGGAATCAAGGTGATCTCCTTCGACTCGATCGCATCCGCTCCCTGCAATACGCAACTGAACTTCGACTTCGCCGGCTACAAGACCCAGCAGGCCAATGCCGTGATGAAGCTCATCAACG
>CAIYPG010000058.1 GCA_903928055.1 uncultured beta proteobacterium
GGGCTGCGGCCGTCCCGCCCACAGCGCCTTGACGGTATCAGCCAGGGTCATGGGATCGAAGGGCTTGGCAATCACGTCCAGCGCACCGAGCGCGCGCAAGGCTGCAATCTCCGCTTCCTGCACCTTTGCCGTCAGAAAAACCACCGGGATGGATGCAGCCTCCGGACGCTTGCGCAGCATCTCCAGCACCTCGGGCCCGTTCATGCCCGGCATCATGACGTCCAGCAGAACCAGTTGCGGCGCAAATTCAACAACGGCTTCCAAAGCCTGGGCACCGGACTCGCAGGCCCGGACCTTCAGCCCCCCCACCATCTCCAGCGCCATGCAGGCCACGGTGCGTATGTCGTGATCATCCTCGACGAGCATCACCTTCTCCAGCACTTGCGTCATCTGCCTTCCCCTGTTTGCGCCATCTTGTTCACGCCCGCCGCACTTTCTGTCAAGGCCGGCAACTCAAAGAAGAACACGCTGCCGCCGCCCTCGCGCTCGGCAAAGGCAATGGTGCCGCCCATGCGCTCGATGATGGCGTGGCAGATGCTGAGTCCCAGCCCGGTACCGCTCTTGCGCCGCGCATCACTGGAATCGAGCTGCGCAAAGCGCTCGAACAGCCGTCCCTGAAGCTCGCGCGGCACGCCCGGCCCGCGATCCGCGACACTGACCCGCACATGTCCGCCGGCATTCTCGACACTCACCTCCACCCGCCCCCCGTCCGCAGAAAACTTGCAGGCGTTCGACAGCAGATTGGTCACCACCTGGACCAGCCGGTCAGTGTCGGCGAGCACGTGAACCTCCGGGGCATCACAGCGCAGATCGACCTTCACACCAAGCGAATCGGCATAACCTTCGTTCTCGCGCACCGATCGATGGATCAGCGCAATCAGGTCCAGCGGGACCATCTTCAATTCCATCTTGCCCGACAACATCTTCTCGCTGTCCAGGATATCGCTCACCAGGCGCACCAGCCGTTCGCAGTTCTGCACTGCGATGCCGACCAGTTCCTTCGCCTTGTCGGGCAGCACGCCGGTGACCCCTGCTGCGAGCAGTCCAAGCGAACCGCGTATCGACGTGAGCGGCGTGCGCAGTTCATGACTGACCGTGGTGACGAATTCGCTTTTCAGCCGATCCACCTCCTTGAGCGCCGAGATGTCGGTGGCAAGCGCGTAGTACCCGGTGACGAGCCCAAGGTCGTTGCGCCGCGGCACCAGTTGCACCGACAAGTGCATGTCGGCGCCGCGCACCTGGCCAAGGGACATGTCGAAATTGACCGCCGCCCCCTTCAACACGGTTTCGATGTGCGGTGCCGCCTTCGAATAGATCGCCCCGCCCATCAGGCTGCGCAGCGTCAACTGGCTCAGTTCGCTGGCACTGCGCCCGAACCAGCCCTCGAAAGCCCGGTTGTGGAACAGCAGGCGGTCATTGCGGTCGATGTAGGCAATCAATGCCGGCACCGCATCGGTGATCAGCCGCAACTGGGCCTCGCTCGCCTTGAGGGCCTGCTCAGCCGCCTCGCGTCCGGCCTGGTGGCGATGGATGATCACCATCGCCCAGACCAGCAGGGTCATGAAAAAGGTGATTCCCCAGAACACCAGGTAGGAAGTGTTGTCTGCGCTGTAGGCCGTCTCGGCACGGCGTGTCGTCAGGCCGCGGACTTCATAATCCCTGAACTGGTCGGCAAGTATCTGCACGCGCAGGCTGACCTCCTCGCCACGCGCGCTGCGAATCACATCCGCAGCCGCCTCCGCACCCCGGTCGCGCCTCACATTGACCAGGTCGTCCAGTCGATCCAGACGCTCGGCGACCGTACGCTGCAGCTGCTTCAGCCGGCGCTGCTGCGTGGCATCGCTGCTGGATACCTCCAGCCCGGCCGCACTGAAATTCACCAGGCTGCGCACCGCCTTGTAGCGTGAAAGATCGTCCGCGCCGCCGGTAATGACATACTTTCGCGCCGCCGACTCGGCGCGGCGCAAGGCGCCAATCACACCCTCCAGCGCCCCCATCTCGATGAATGCGGCATTCTCATAGCGACTGGCGTCCACCAGAGACTCGACGCTGCGCGACGCAATTGAGCCGACAGCCACCAGGATCGCCAGCCCGAGACCCAGGATGAAATTGATCTGGACACCAAAGGACGGGCGCAGCAGCCCCGGGGATTTATTGCCTGGTGAATTCACGCGCGCCGTCAACCGGCGACGCTTTGTCGCAGGGCATCCAGCAGGCTGCTGAATGTCTCGCGATCAGCCACCGGCCCGATGGCTCCAGCGGCACAGAACGGCTCGAAAAAAACTTCCGCGGTTCGCGCCGTGCTGCTGACCGCGGCCAGACCGAAGGTTTTGGCCGAGCCGGCCAGCGTATGCAACTCACGGAGCAGGTCGGCACTTGCACCGGCATCGGCCTCACCAGAGGACAACCCTTGCCACAGTGCGTCGACACGCGCGAGTTTGCCTGGAAGCGTGGCGCGGTATTCCGCGCTCAACGCCTCCAGTTGTTGCTTGAAGACATCGGATTTCATGTGCAACAGCCGGTCCCGATATCAATCTTCAGGCAGGCCAAGCACCGCCTTGACCGCCGTCATGAGCACGTCGATTTCGAACGGTTTGGTGATGTAACCGTCGGCGCCCCCCCGCCAGGCCCTTCAACACCGACTCGCGCGTCGCCTTGGCGGTCAGCATGACTACCGGCACGGATGACAACGCCGGATGCCGGCGGATGGCGGCCAAGATGTCGAAACCATCCGCATCCGGAAGCACTACATCGAGCAGCACCAGTTGCGGCAGCGGCGGACGACGCAGTTCGGCGACGATTTCCGCGCGATTGGTGGCGACACGGGCATCGAAGCCCTCGAGCCCCAGATAGGTCTTGAGCAGCTTGCCCAGGTGCTCCTCGTCCTCGACGATGACCACCGGCAGTTTCTCGCCTTCGGCCAGCACACGTTGCTTGGCAGCACTGCGCGCAATGCGCACGTAGTAGCCCTGCTTCTGCAGGTAGGTGCTCCCGGAGGACGCCTCGCTGCCGGCCTGTGCCATGGCCTCCTCGGAGAGTTCGGCCTTCACACTGAAAAAGCTGGTGAAGTCCAGGGAGTCCCCTTCCTGCTTGATGGAGTGCTCCACCAACCCCTTCCCGACCAGCGCGCGCAGGATGCGCTCCACCGACTCGGCCTTGACCCCGCGCAGGCGGCGCGCAATGACCTCGACAGCAGACTGGCCATCCACCTGGATCAGCAGTTCCAGCTCCTCTGCCGATAGCGCGGTGCTGGATGCCTGCAATTGCAGCGTCCCCGCAGGTGTGATGGCGAAAATATCTTCCTGCCGGATCGCGATCTTTTTGTTGTCGTTCTTGTTGTCGTTCATGCCCTGTCTCCAGACTGCGGAAATCCCTTCCGCGCCGCAAGCATAAGCGATTTTCCGCCCCATTTGCGCAACGACATGCCGCCAGTCACCCTGCGGCAGGACGACACCCCGGAAAATCCCGGAATGGCTCCGGGATTCTCCGGTTTCGTCAGGACTTGCCTTGTTTCAGGTACACGTCAAAGAAGGCCAGCAGTTCGCCCCAGCCCGCCTTTGCCGCGCGATCCCGGTAGCGATCAGCGGCGAAGTTGTAAAAGGCGTGGCCGGTGTTCTGGTAGGTATGGAACTCGTGCCACTTGCCCAGTCGGGTGAGTTCGGCATCGATCTTCTTCACATCCTCCGGCGAGGGGTTCTGATCGTCGGCGCCAAACAAACCCAGCACCGGACAGGAAACATCCTTCAGGCGCTCAAAGGGCGTCGGCCCCTGGTTTTCACCCCAGGACTTCATGGTGTTGCCGCCGTAGAACACCACCGAGGCCTTGAACTCGGGATTGGCCGCAGCCATGAGGAAGGCCACGCGACCGCCCATGCAGAAGCCGGTAACGCCGGCACGGGAAATCTGCGCCCGGGTCTTGATATGGGCCAGCGCGGCATTCATGTCCCTGATGACTTCGGTGTCCTTCAGCAGGCTGGTGCGCGCGATCTTGGGATCCACCTCCCTGGGCTGGCGGTGATACAACTGGGGGGCCGCGACCACATAGCCCTCACGGTGCAGGCGATGCACCGCATCCTGCACGCTCTCGTCCACTCCCGGGGCATGCTGCGCAATCACGATGCCCGGAAGCGGGCCAGGGCGGTCGGGAACACCAACGTAGGTTCTCATCGGATTGCCATCGACTTCAATGGTGTCCCAACCAATCGTCATCTTTTTGCTCCTGTTCAGTGGTTGAACAATGCGGCGTCTGCAGACTTCACGACCATGATGCCGCGGCCTGCTCAGCTGATCGCACTGACACCATCCATCACAATGACATGCTCGCGCAGCAGCCTGTCCACATCCCCGCCCATGCCGATGTCGGCGAGGATGCTGGCCGCATCCGACCCGGGTTTGGGTGCAGGACGCCCGGGCACCAAAGGCGTGCGCGACAGGCGCGGCGCCGGCCCGGTGGTCGTGATGGGGCCGATTTCGTCATGCTCGCGCGTCATGGAAAGCCCGCGCGATTGCACCAGCGGATCGTCCATCAACGCATTGGAATCAAGCAGGATGCGATAGGCGCCGATGTCGGCCTTTTGCAGCGAGGCCACCAGTGCATCCACGGCATGGCCCTTGATGCGCTCTTCCAGCGCACGCTCGAGATCCGCACCGGACTTCGAAGCGAGGTCCTTCAGTTCCGCACAGCGTGCGAGTTCACCCTCCTGCGCCGCGAGGAACAACCAGCCGTCCCTTGCCTCGTAGGCACGATACAGCGGCCCGGTGCCCAATGCCTCCTGTCCGGCGGGTTCATCCCATTTCTTGCCGGCATAGTCCTGCAGCAGTGACGATTGCAGCATCGTCGCGGTATAGGCCAGTGCGCTGTCCACATGCTGGCCCTCCCCGGTCTTGTTCCGATGCAGGAGCGCCAGTGCCACGGCATAGGCCCCAAGCAGGCCGGTACCGTAGTCATTCACCGGATATGGTGCCAGCGCCGGCTTGCCGCCACCATAACGCAACTGCATGCCGGAGATGGCCTGCGCAATCTGCTCGTGGCCGGGACGCATGGCATACGGCCCAAGTTGTCCGAAAGTGTTCAGCGAACAATAGACGATGCCCGGCTTGCGCTTTTTCACCGCCTCGTAACCGATGCCCAGGCGGTCGGCCACGCCCTTTCTCATGTTCTGCAGCACCACGTCGGCCTGGTCCACCAGTTGCCAGAAGATCTTCAGGCCTTCGGGCGTCTTCAGGTCAAGCAGGATGCTGCGCTTGGCGCGGTTGATGTCATTGTGCGACTGCACCGGGCTGCGGTGCGGGCTGTCGATCTTGACCACGTCGGCGCCGAATTCGGCCAGCGTGCGTCCACAGGTCGGGCCGGCGAGAATGATGCAGAGGTCGAGCACCTTGATGCCCTCCAGCGCACCACGCATCGGCTTGCCGGTGCTGTTACCGCCCGCGGCAGCCGGCTTGCGCAATTTCAGTTCGCTGAGGATTTCCGCGCGATGCGCATCGAGCTTCGGCCGCGGTGAACGCACCGCACCGGGTGTTGCCGACAGCCGCGGAGTGATGCCGGGGCCGCGGAACGGTCCCAGTTCCGGATCCTCGAAGTCCGCAATGATCTTCGACTCCAGCGCCTGCGGATGCTTCAGCCATTCGGCACTGGAATTGCAACTGCCGCCTTCGGTGCCGATCTTTTCACAGAATGCCTCCCACTCCAAGGCGGTGCGCTGCTTGAAAACCTCATCAAAGCGGCGGCCCAGCTCCTGGGCACTGGCACCGGCATCGCGATCGTCGGCAAGGCCGATGGCCTTCACGAAATCCTCGAAGTGCTTGTTACCCGGAACGTACATGAACCAGCGGCCGTCCTTGGTCTGCAATTGCCGCGCCCAGTTGAAGTGTTGTGGCGGGACCTTGACCTTGTGATAGCGCAGGCCCCGGCTGCCGATGGCGGTGAAGGTGGCGTCGAACAGCGGCACCTCGATGCGCTGGCCGGCACCCGAGCGCTCGCGCGCGTGCAGGGCAATCGCCACACTCACGGCAGCAAGGAAAGCGCCGTAGGAAGAAGAAAAGGGAATGGCCGAATACACCGGATGTGTCACCGGGGGATGCACGCGTGGCGTGCCCGTACGCTGGCTGAACGCGCAGGTCGCCGCACCCAGCACGCCTTCCCAGGCCTTGAGCCCGGCACGCGGATCATCCGAACCGAATCCGGGCAGCGCGCAATACACCAGCCGCGGGTTCGCGGCGCTCATCGCCGCATAGCCCAGGCCCAGGCGATCCATGACCCCGGGCCGGAAATTCTCGATGACCACATCGGCGGTGGCGATCAACTGCTTCGCCGTGGCCAGGTCTTCGGGCTTTTTCAGCTCCAGCACGATGCTGCGCTTGCCGCGATTCCAGGTGGCGTTCGCCGGGGTGTTCCAGCGCGGCCCGCCGGGCGGGTCGACCCGGATGACATCCGCCCCCTGGTCCGCCAGAAACATCGCCGCCATGGGCCCGGCAATGTACTGGCCGAAATCGATTACACGTATGCCGTCAAGAGCAAATGCGCCTGCCATGTCCATTCTCCTTTGCCACATTCACGTGTTGCAGATTGCGCGGTTGGACGCGATGCGCCTTGGCGTCGCAGACACATTTTCCGTGCATGCACAACAGGAATGGGCTTCTGATTCATTGCGTTGTCGGAACAGCCTGCAGTCTCGGCCTCTTGCGTGCCATGAACGATGCGTGTGCAACCTGCCAGCCCCCGGATTCACGGGAAAGAACAGTCATCCCGTGCTGATTTCATTATGGCAGATTTGCTTCCGGCCATCACGCATGGCCGTGACCTCGTGGCGGCCTACCAGGCTGCCTCGAGCGCCTTTTGCATCAACGGCTGTTCGCGCAGAAACTCGCGCTTCGGATCAGAGTTGAAATTCTTCATGGAATTCTCGAGGATCACCGCCAGGCTGGAACGCGGAATGTTCAACTGCGAGATTCGCGTCGGCATGCCCATGGCCGCAAAGCGCCGCTCCATTTCATCCGCAGCACGCAATGGCGCCTCGGCCACCGGATCGCCCGGCTTCCACACTCCCAGGGCCGCGGCCATGTTGCACATCGCCTCGGGTTCACGCGAACCAAAGTGGCGCAGCGCCGAGCCATTGAACACGGCGTTGGCCTCCCCCTGCCCCACCTCTTCATGCAGGTTGAACAGGGCGGCAGCATAGGCGTACACCACACGCCCCGGCCAGTGACGCACACGGCCGCCGCCGTCATCGACCTCGCGGTTGTTCAGAAAGGTCGCGATGCACAGGTCAATGCGCGGGGCGACATCCACCGTGCCCTCCGCGGCATCCTGCAGCGCAGGCAGCGCCTGCGTCACCAGTTCGAACACCTGACGCCGGTTCATGTCGGCCATCGGCGCGGCCGATCCTGGGGCGTAGCCCATGTTCATCACCGCACGCCAGTAGATGGCTGCGGCAGTGGATCTCATCATGGATGCCGGCGCAGTGAGCAGCGCATCGCTGTCCCAGAACAATGCCACCGGACGCGTCTTGGGATCGAAATACTCAAGCCGGTGGTCATGGCCATCGGCCTTCATCGGCGAGCCGCCGCGATTCTGTGCCGAGGTCGCAGCAGTCAGCACATTGATGATCGGCAGCTTGGGCGCCATCAGTTTCGGGCTGATCGCCGCACGCCCGTCCTCCGGATACTGCGTGCACAGTTCCTCCGGATCACCCTTTTCGGCAAGCAGGATGGCAACAATGCGCGTGCCCTGCACCACACTGCCTGCGCCCACGGCGATGAGAAGGTCAGCTCCTGCTGCGCGCGCGCCGTCGCGCGCCGCCAGCACATCGGGCATCGGCGTGTCCTTGCCCATCTCGTCGTACAGCCCGGCAAAGGCCTCGCCGAGCAATGCCCGCATGCGCTCGATCAGGTCGGTCTTGCGCGACACCGAACGGCCGCAGATGATGAAGGCGCGTTTGGCACGGTGGCGCTTCACTTCCGCCGGCAGATTGCCCAGCGCATCCTTGCCGCTGTACACCCGGCACGGATACGTGGTAATGCGAAAATCATGTGGCCGGGACGAACCCATGCTCCATCCTCCTGAAAACTATTATTATCAACTACATTATTTACTGTTTATCCAAATGGATATAACAGAATAATTATTATCAAAAATTACCTGCCGTTGGCCTTCAGGATGGCCATGACTTTTGCCATTTCCGGCGGCGTTGCAGTGTCCTTGAATGCTTCCAGCCGTCGATAAATTTCGGCGGCACCGTGATGAAAATGGCCGGGGAGGCCCGCCGCCTCGAAGCTGGCGGCAATCTCCTCCATTTCGGCAATCCAGCGCCAGGCCTTGCGTGCCGCACCGGTCACCAGTTCCGAATCCTTGATCACCGCGGGCCTGGATATCTTCCACTCGGCAAGCAATGCGCCATCCACGCCCTCGGCCTGCG
The DNA here is from genome assembly GCA_903928055.1 of uncultured beta proteobacterium. Taxonomy (GTDB): domain Bacteria; phylum Pseudomonadota; class Gammaproteobacteria; order Burkholderiales; family SG8-39; genus CAIYPG01. Next base: position 8,418 of record CAIYPG010000058.1, read on the forward strand.
CCAGCGTGCGGATGTCGGCGAGCAACGCCATGGAACCCTTGGTCCAGCCTGCATAGCAGACCTTGAGTGCGGATGCAGCACCCGCCGGTCCGTCCAGTACAACGGTCCCCAGGTGGCTGCCCGCGAACAGCGCGGCAATGTCCGCCCCACCATTGCCTGCGAGGTAAAGACGCGTGCTGTTCTTGGGACTGGGCGGCGACCCGACGATGCCGCCATCCACCATGTGCGCACCGGCCGCCCCAACAATGCGCGACACCTCACGCGCCGTCCCCGGCGCCACGGCGTTGGCATCAACGTACACGCCGCCAAAGCCATGGCCCGCCACCTCGCGTGCCACATCCAGCGCGGCATGCGGTGGACACACGGACAGGACTATGTCAGCGCCTGCCAGCGCTTCCTTTACCGTTTGCACTTCCTCGAGTCCGGCACCTGCAGCACGCGCACGCGTTGCCCCGCTGCGTCCTGCCGACACCCACCGAACGCGATTGCCGCCGCCCACCAGACAGGCCCCGACCGCCGCGCCCATTTCGCCGGGATGCAGCAAGGCTATGGTTTTGCTCATTGGAATGACTCCTTGATGAAGTGCCACCAAGTGGCGATTGAATAGGGCCGGATGAACCCTGCGTCGTGGCAGAACAGCGCCGGTACAGTCCCGGATGGTAGCGCAGCAGCGAAACTAGTGCGCCTTGCGCCCCGCCGCCAGGTTCTTCAGCCCCTCGACCACCTTGCTGTCGACGGAGAACCCCTCGCGGCGCGCCACTTCGCGTTCCCTGAAGCTGCGCTCCGACGGAATGCGCACCGCTTCGACGCCATCCCGCGTCGGCGTCGCCTTGATTTCCGCAATCAGCTGGTCCACGTGGCCCTTGAACTGATCAAGTGGCGTCAGCAGGTCCGGCCTGAAGGCAATGATCAGGTGGCCGTAATCGCGTGCCCTGCCATGCGGTATCGCGGCACCGGCGACAACACCAAAAGCCTGAATCATGAGGGACAGCGCATAGCCCTTGTGGCGATCGCGCCCGCCGAAGGCAAGGACGCTGCCGGCAATGGCTGCTGCAGGGTCGAGCGTCGGATTGCCATCGCTGTCGATCGCCACGCCCTCCGGCAGCGACTCGCCCAGGCGATTGCGCAGCGCCATCTCGCCGCGCATGATTGATGCCGTGCCGATGTCGATGACCATCGGATCCTTGCCGGTCGGGAAGGCCGCCGCCACCGGATTCGTACCCAGCATGGCCCGCTTGCCGCCTTCGGGCGCCACCACCGGCCAGGCGCTCGAGAACTGCAGGCCGACCAGGTTTTCACGCGCGATCATTTCCACGTAGTAGGCATTGCGCCCCGACAGGGCGCTGTCATAGACGCCCACGATGGCAATGCCGCTCTGTCTGGCCTTGTCGATGGCCATGCACGTGCCCTTGTAGACGGCGTAGTAACCGATGGTGTTGCCCGCATCCACCAGCACCGACACCGGGGTTTCATGAACCACCTTGAGCGGGCGACGCGGCTCGTTGAGGCGCTTGTCTTCGGCGATTTCCAGGATGCGCGGCAGGCCGGCAAAGGCGTATCCGCAGCATGAGGCGTCGACCAGATGCGCGCAGATCACCTGCGCCTGCTCCGCGTCGTAGCCGACGGCCCTCAGCGCGCCTTCGCCGAGCCGTGTCGCTTCATCGACGGTCAGCCTGACCGCATCCTTGGGTTGGTGCCTCATGTTGAGTCTCCTGGTTGGGTATTGTTCTGCAGTTCTGCGCGAACGCCTTGTACTACCTGTTGTGCAGTCTGTCGAGCGACGTATTTACGGCCATTCGCGCCAATGCGGAATTGTACCGGCCCCGTCTTCTCCGGCGGCGAGAGAGGTCCGCCACTGGTGTAAAATTGCGGGCAGCAACGTCTTTCCAGCATTCATTATCAGGCCGGCAACGTACCGGCCTTCCCCCGGGGACTTATCGCACTTTGGCCACGCCGGTTTCGTTACGCTTCCCTTATGCCGTGTCGTTCTTTGCGTCGACCAGCGTGCGGGGCGGTCGCGTGGCGCTGCCGCTGTTTGCCCTGTCGCTTGGCGCCTCCCCTTTCACGGTCGGCCTGCTCGCCGCCGCATTTTCCCTTGCCCCCATGCTGCTCGCCGTGCAAACGGGACGCCTTTCCGACCGCTTCGGCTCGCGCTGGCCGCTGGCCCTGGGGATCAGCGGGGGCGCGATCGGCGTTTTGCTGCCCTTCTTCTTTCAAAGCATCCCGGCATTGTTTTTTGCCGCGCTGATGAATGGCCTTGCGTTCTCGTTCTACGGTGTTCCGCTGCAGAATGTCATCGGCCTGCTCAGCACCTCCGAAACCCGCGTCCGGAATTTCTCCAATCTCACCCTGATCGTCTCGGTGAGCAGTTTCGCCGGGCCATTGTTCGCCGGCGTCGCAATGGACCACCTCGGCCCGCCGCTCACGTGTCTGGTGCTCTCGCTGCTGACCATCGTGCCGGTGGCCATGCTGGTGCTGCGCGGCGGCGGTCTGCCCAGGGGAACCGGCAAGCCGATTCCACCAGGCGACGGCATCCTGAAAAGCATCCGCCAGCCGGGCATGGGACGCATTCTCGCCACCAGCAGCCTGATGCTGTCCGGCTTCGAACTGTTCATGTTCTACATCCCGGTCTACGCCCACAGCATCGGACTCTCGGGCACCGTCATCGGCATCATCCTCGCATCGTTTGCCACCTCATCGTTCATCGTGCGCCTGGCAATTCCCAGGCTGCTCGCGCGTTTTGGCCTGGAGCCCGTGCTGGCCGGGGCTTTTTACATTTCCGCCGCGATGTTTTTCGTGGTGCCCTTCTTCCAGTCGCCAGTCATGCTGTGCATCGTTGCCTTCATCTTCGGACTGGGCGTCAGCGTCGGACAGCCAATCACGATGTCGATGTCCTTCACCACTGCCGCAGACGGCCGCTCCGGCGAAGCCATGGGCATACGCCAGACGGTCAATCACATCACGCGCGTCATCGGACCAACGCTGTTCGGCTCACTGGGAACCGCCTTTGGCTTGTATGCGGTGTTCTGGACCAATGCGTTGATGCTGGTCAGCGGCGGCCTGTTCAGCCGTCGAAGCAAAGTCGATGAAAATGAAAAGACGGACTGACCGGTGTTGCGCTACCTGTATGTCCTGACGCTGTTCTGCATGGCCAACATCCGCGGCGGCCGCCTCGTGCTCGGACTGTACGCGCTTGACCTTGGCGCAAGCCCGGTCATGGTCGGCCTGCTCGCCGCGACGTTTTCAGCGATGCCCGCCCTCCTCGCCTGGCAGGTCGGCAAATGGGCCGATCGTTTCGGCGCAAGGGCGCCCCTGCTGCTCGGCGCCATCGGCTGCTCCACCGGCATCGCCGTGCCATTCTTCTTCCACACGATGACAGCGCTGTTCATTGCCGCCGTGCTGAATGGCATCGCCTTCGCGTTGTTCAATGTCACGCAGCAAAACGCGGTCGGCATGATCAGCGTGCCGGAGGAGCGTACGAAGAATTTTGCGAACTTCACGCTGATGATGTCGCTGGGCAACTTCGTGGGCCCGCTGGTGGCAGGCTTCTCCATCGACCATTCCGGTCTGGCCCGGGCGTGCCTCTATGTCGCGGCACTGGGGTTCATCCCCGCCCTCATGCTGATCGCCGGAGGCAAAGCCCTGCCCGCGGGCAGCGGGCAGAAACCCAAGGCCGGCGGCGGCATCATGGTCCTGCTGCGCGACCGCACCATGGTCAAGATCCTGCTGGTGGGCAGCGTTGTGATGGCCGGAGTGGATGTCTTCGCGTTCTATGTGCCGATCTATACCCACGGCCTGGCACTGTCGGCCTCCACCATCGGCATCATCCTGTCCTGTTTTTCCGCGGCAGCCTTCACCTCGCGCGCCTGCCTCTCCTGGTTCATGGAACGCGCCCCGGTGGAGGTCGTTCTGAGGCGGTCCTTCTTCCTCGCCGCCGCTTCCTTCGTGCTGATTCCCTTCTTCCAGAATGCCGCCATGCTGTCCGCACTTTCTTTTCTCTACGGATTCGGCCTGTGCGTGGGCCAGCCCATCACCATGATGCTGTCGTTCAGCAACTCGGCCGACGGGCGTTCAGGGGAGGTCATGGGCGTGAGGGCATCGGCGAACCATCTCACACGGGTGGTGGCACCCGTCGTATTCGGCAGCATCGGCTCGGTTGCCGGCCTGATCTCGGTATTCATCGTCGGCGGCGCCATGCTGGCCTCCGGCGGCCTGCTGATCCGCCCCGGCGCGTTCGGCAACCGCCGCGACAAGTAACCCCCTGAAACCGGCTCCGGTTGCAGCAATTTCCGTCTGCGGTAGCATGGCTGCACTTCCTGAAGGAGGCCAACCATGCCCGCCGAAAAACTCCGGAAAGCAAGTCTCTCCGCGCCATCCGCTCCTGTCACGATGGGTGCCGTCGCCCTGCTTGTCGCCACACGCAAGGGCGCCTTCATCCTCAAATCCGATGACACGCGGCGCAACTGGGAAACCACCGGCCCGATGTTCTTCGGCCATACCGTCCATCACATGATGCTGGATCCCCGCGATGGCAAAACGCTGCTTGCAGCAGCGCGCACCGGCCATCTCGGGCCGACGATCTTCCGGTCGGTGAATTTCGGAAAAACATGGAAGGAGGCTTCCAGGCCACCGGCGTTTCCCAAGGCAACTGCGGGCGAAACAGGCCGTGTCGTCGAGCACACGTTCTGGCTCACCCCCGGCCACGCCAGCGAACCGGGCACATGGTATGCGGGGACATCGCCGCAGGGCCTGTTCCGCAGTGAAGACAAGGGCGACACCTGGTCTCCGGTCGCCGGCTTCAATGAACATCCGATGCGCGCCAAATGGACCGGCGACGGGCAGGACGGCACGCCGGATGGACCGAAAATGCATTCCATCAACATCGATCCGCGCGATCCCCGGCACATCTATATCGGCATGTCCAGTGGCGGCGTGTTCGAGAGCACCGACAAGGGCGTGAACTGGCGGCCGCTGAATGCCGGATGCTTCGTTGATTTCGGCCCCGAGCCCTATCCCGAATATGGGCAGGACCCGCATTGCATGCGCCTGCATCCCCTGGCGCCGGACATCCTCTACCAGCAGAACCATTGCGGCATTTACCGTATGGATCGCCGAGTCGGAAAATGGGAGCGCATCGGCTCACGCATGCCAAGGAAGATCGGCGACATCGGCTTTCCGCTGGTGTTGCATCCGCGCGATCCGGCAACGGTCTGGGTCTTCCCGATGGACGGTACCTCGGTGTGGCCCCGTACCAGCCCCGGCGGCAAACCTGCCGCCTATGTCACGCGCAACGGCGGCACGACCTGGCAGCGTCTGGACGGCGGCCTGCCGCTAAGCCAGGGCTGGTTTACCGTCAAGCGCCAGGCCATGGCTGGCGATGCGCATGATCCGGTCGGGCTTTACTTCGGCACGACCGGCGGAGAGGTCTGGGCCAGCCGCAACGAAGGGATGAAGTGGACCTGCATTGCGCGCCACCTGCCGCACATCTATGCCATTGAAACCGTTGCATTGAAGCGCTAGTACAGCCGTGAAAGTGCTCATCCCCGGTCCGCTGCGGTCCTATACCGGCGAACGGCGCGAAGTCGAAGCAAGTGGCGCGACGCTGGACGAGCTGCTACGCGACCTCGACCGGCGCCATCCGGGCATCCGCTTTCGCATGATCGACGAGCAGGACTCGATCCGTCCGCACATGCGCATTTTCGTCAACCAGGAGCAGGTGCGCGGAATCGCCGTTGCACTGCACCCGTCAGATGAGGTCATCATCTTCCAGGCGCTCAGCGGCGGGTGAAAAAGTACACCAGGCGGCGCGTCCAGCATTCATCCGGCGGTAACAAAACCGTAACCTGCGAGCAGTAATGTCCCCCCATCGCCTTGGGAGGAACACCATGCCAGCATTCAAGCTGTCCGCCGTCACACTTGCGCTGGCCGGAGCATTCACCTGTGCCGCAAGCGCGGCCGACGACGCCGCCACAACCGCGAAGAAAACAGCGCAGATCAAATACCCTGCCATTGCCACCGCCAAAGCAGGCAAGGCCTTGGGCGAATACAACGGCGTGAAGGTGAGCGGCGGCGGCTTCGGCTCCGCCCTGGCGCCCGACCCGCGTGCGCCCGGCTATTTCTACCTCCTCACCGACCGCGGTCCGAATGCCGACAGCACGGACGCGTCCAAGAAAGTGTTTCCGGTGCCTGCGTTCACGCCGCAGATCGGGCGCTTCAAGCTGCAAGGCGACAAGCTGGTTCAGGTGGGACTCATTGAACTCAGGGATCCAAACGGCAGGAAAATCACCGGGCTGCCCAATCCGGACAATGGCAATACCGGTGAAACCGCCGTCGACCTGCAGGACAAGCCGCTGGGCACTGATCCCTATGGCCTGGACAGCGAAGGCCTGGTTGCGCTGAAGGACGGCACGTTCTGGATCTCCGATGAATACGGCCCGTGGCTGGTGCACGTGGATGCGAAGGGCAAACTGCTGGAACGCGTCGGGCCTTTTGCGGCCGACAAATCAGCGGGTGGAAAATCATTGCCCAAGGTGCTGGCGAGGCGCCGCGCCAATCGCGGCATGGAGGGACTCACCATGACACCCGATGGCAAGTACCTGGTGGGCATGATGCAGGATCCGGTGGACAACCCGGACGTCGCCATCCGCAAGACCTCGAAACTCAACCGTGTCGTGTTCTACGATCCGAAGACTGGGGCTTCCTGGCAGTACGCCTACCTCATGGACGAAACCAGTTCGGTGGTCAGCGAAATCGCCGCGGTGACGAATACCACGTTCATCATTTCCGAACGCGATCAGCTGTTCCCGGGTGACCCGAAATCCCCCTCAAAGCTCAAGCGCATCTACAAGATCGACATCTCCGGAGCAACCGACATCAGCGATCCTGCCGACGGCGCGAACGGCCGGCTGGTGAACGGCAAAACGCTGGAGCAGTTGAGTGAAGCGCAACTGAAGGACGCGGGCATCGCAGCCGTCTCCAAGGAACTGGTGGCAGACCTGCTCGCACTGCCGGGCGGCTACCCGCACGACAAATCAGAGGGACTGGCCGTCATCAGCGACACGATGATTGCCGTGTCCAATGATGACGACTTCGGCATCCTGCCCGACGGCAAGGGCGGAATCCTCGCCAAGAAGCTGCCGGGCATGAATGACGCGGCGGACGTGAACCGCGTCTACTTCATCAAGCTGGAAAAACCGCTGAAGTAGCCTGCCTTCCGCAATCCCTGTGCCGGCGCTGTGGGTCACTCGATCCTGATGTTGTTTTCCTTGACGAGCTTCCTCCAGTGCTCGACTTCGGTGACCAGCAGTTTCCTGAAGGCCTCCGGCGACCCGCCGGTCACGACCGAGTCAAGCGCCTCGAAGGACTTTACCGCCTTTGGTGAATTGATCGCCTTCGCAAAATCCGCATTCAGCTTGTCGACGATGGCAGGCGGCGTGCCACCCGGGGCAAGTACCCCCACCCAGCCGGGATAGGAGAAACCGGGAATGCCGTATTCGGCAGGCGAGCGTTCCGCCACGGTACGCATGCCGGGGAGGACTGCAGTACGCGATCCGGTAAGGATCGCCAGTATCCGGATCTTTCCGGCCTTCATTTGCGGCAGTGCCGTCACGATGCCTTTGGGCGAGGAGTCAATGCGCCCGGAAATCAGGTCGACCTCCGCCTGCGCGCCGCCCTTGTAGTGAATGAAGTTGAGCCTGGCACCGGTACCCGATGCCAGCCATTCGCCAGTCATGTGCAGCGCGCCACCCGCCCCCACCGTGCTCCAGGTCACCTTGCCCGGATTGGCCTTGGCATAGGCAATATATTCCTCGTAGGTCTTGGCGGGAAAGTCGGGGCGAACGGCCAGCACGAAGATCTTCATCGTGGTCTGTATGACCGGGGCGAGATCCCTGAAGGTGTCGTAGGGAAGGTCTTCGCGGAAAGCCGGCAGCATGGAGATGGTGGCCGCCGTATAGACCAGCGTATGCCCGTCCGGCGCCGCCCGCGTGACAAAGTTGTTGGCGATGATGCCGCCTGCGCCAGGCTTGTAATCGATCAGCAGTCCCTGCTTCCAGACCTCGGCAAGGTTTTCCTGATAGATGCGCAGTTCGGCATCCGAAGTATTTCCCGGCGGATAGGGACTCACCAGCGTCACCGGCTTGGAAGGAAAGCTGGCGACCCCTTGTGCAAGGGCCGCCCCGGACATTAGCAAGGCAGGCAGAATCAAAAACCGGAAATGCTTCATCGCCATTCTCCTTAGTTGTTCTTGATGACCTTGGTGCGCTTCTCCGAATCCCTCCCGTGCCCGCTTTCTTTTTCCTGCTAACCGCTGCCTGATGGCGAAATCAGTCTTCCGACTTGATGTTGTTGTCCTTCACCAGTTTCTTCCAGACACCCATTTCGTTGGCCAGCAGCTTGCGGAATTCTTCAGGCGTGCTGCCCACCGGCGTGGTGCCCTGCGTCTCCCACATCTTCATCGCCTTGGGCGTGGTGATCGCCGCCTTGAAGGCTGCCGCCAGCTGGTTGATGACGGGCCCCGGCGTGCCGCCGGTGGTCATGATCCCGATCCAGCCCGGATAGGCGTAGCCGGGAATTCCCTGCTCGGCCACGGTCTTGACACCGGGCAACAGTGGCGAGCGGTCCGCCGAGATCACGGCGATGACCTTGACCTTGCCCGATTTGATGATGGGCAGCGCACTGATGAATGCCTTGGGCGATGAGTCGATGCGGCCGGACAGCAGGTCGAGTTCCGCTGTGGCCGAACCCTTGTAGTGCACGAACAGCAACTTGATGCCTGCACCCGCCGCCAGCCATTCGCCGGACATGTGCAGCGCGCCGCCGGGCCCGACGGTGCTCCAGGTCACCTTGCCCGGATTGGCCTTGGCATAGGCGACATACTCCTGGAAGTTGTTCGCCGGCAGCGACGGATGGGCGACCAGCACGAAGGTTCGCTGCGTCGTCAAGGTGACTGGCGCCAGATCCTTCAGCAGGTCGAAGTTCAGGTCTTCCTTGAAGGCGGGCAGGATGGTCGAGGTGGCCACGGTGTAGATCAGCGTATAGCCGTCAGGCTTCTGCTTGGCCACATAGCTCTGGGCGATCATGTTGCTGGCCCCCGGCTTGTAATCGATCAACAGCTGCTGTTTGAAATGTTCCGTCAATCCTTCCTGATAGATGCGCGCCTCATTGTCGGAACTCGAACCCGGCGTGTAAGGCATGATCAGCGTGATTGGCCGGCTCGGAAAACTCTGTGCTGCGGCCAGGGATGGGAACAGGACAGCGGCACCTATCGCCGCTGCAACACAAAGCGATTTCATCAAAACACTCTCCTTGGGTGATGCAACACGAAATTCTCCAGGGCCCATGCACAAAACGCGGAGCCTCATTCGTTGAACGCCTTACTCGGCGTCGTACTTGATGTTGTTTTCCTTCACCAGCCTTTTCCAAACCACGGTCTCTGCAAGCAACTGCTTGCGAAACTCTTCCGGCGTCGAGCCGACCACGTCCGTCCCCTGCGACTCCCAGACCTTCATGGCCTTGGGCGTGCTGATGACCTTGACCATGCCGGCATGCAGTCTGTCCACGATGTCCCTGGGAACATTGCCGCCGGTGACCAGTCCCACCCAGCTTGGATAGTTGTATCCGGGCACCCCCATCTCATCCACGGTCTTCACGTCGGGCAGCAGCGAGGTGCGCTTGTTCGTGATGATGGCGAGCACCCTGATCCTGCCCTGCTTCACCAGCGGCAGCGCGCTAACCATGCCCTTGGGCGCGGAATCAATGCGACCGGCCAGCATGTCGAGTTCAGCCTGCGAGGAACCCTTGTAGTGGACAAAGGTCAGCTTCATGTTGTTCGCGCTTGCCAGCCATTCACCGGACATGTGCAGCGCACCGCCCGCACCCACCGTGCTCCAGGTGACCTTTCCCGGATTCGCCTTCACGTAAGCGACGTATTCCTGATAGGTATTGGCGGGAAAATCCTTGCGCACCGCCAGCACGAATACCCGGCGCGTGGTCTGGATCACGGGCGTGAGATCCTTCTGCCAGTCATAGGGAATGTCATCGCGCACTGCCGGCAGGATGCCCAGGGTCGCCGGCACGTAGGCAATGGTATGTCCATCGGGCGGCGCCTTGATCACCGCACTGTTGGCAATAATGCCGCTGCCGCCGGGCTTGTAGTCGATCAGCAGGTTCTGCTTGAAGATTTCAGGAAAATTCTCCTGGTAGACGCGCGCCTCCAGGTCCGAGGTTGACCCCGGTGTGTACGGCATGATCAATGTGACGGGCTTCCAGGGATAGTTCGCCGCAGTCTGGGCCACAGACTGCGCCAGCGCCCCCCCGGACAGCAATGCAACCAGAGCAGCCAGCAGGAAATGCGCGGCAAAACGGTAAGACAACATGATCTCATCCTCCTCCAAGAGTTTGACATCAGACGACATGCGAACTGCCGGCCATGACGATCCGGACGGCGTGGCCGTAACTATAGCGACCAAAGGGAAAATCCGGTTTTACTTATTAAACACACAATCCAAATTGAATTTCCCGCTTTGTCGTAGAATCATATGCTGCAGTGCCGCGACGATGCCGGCATTGCCATGGAAAACCGGCATGAACCCGCATTGAAGGCCCAGCATGGACAGACTCCTCACCGCAATGAAAGTGTTTGTCGCCTCGGCGCAGGCGGGCAATTTCTCGCTCGCAGCGCGCCGCATGGAGCTCTCCACGAGCACGGTATCGGCCATGATCCGGGGCCTGGAAAACCACCTCGGCATCCGTCTGATCAACCGCACCACCCGGCGCATGCATCTCACCGATGACGGCAAGACCTACTTCGAGCGCTGCAAGCACATTCTGGCCGAGATCGAGGACACCGAGAACTCCATCGCCAGCAATCGCGTGCAACCCAAGGGGCACCTGAAGGTTGACCTGCCCACCGGTTTCGGCCGGCAGTACCTGGTGCCCGCACTGTCTGCATTCACCGAAAAGTATCCGGACGTGAAACTCACTCTGCTCATGACCGACCGTCAGGCCGACCTGGTGGACGCCGGGGTGGACATCGCCCTGCGCGCCGGCCGCCTCGAGGATTCGACTTTCATGGCACGGCGCGTCTACACGGCGCGTTTTGTCGCCTGCGCCTCGCCCTCCTTCCTCGCGCGGCACGGTGTGCCGCGCAGCCCGCAGCATCTCGCGAACTACTCCTGCCTGGGCTTCATCTATCCGCTCACCGACAAGGTCATCCCCTGGGTGTTTCGCAAGGACGGCAAAACCTACCGGCATCAGCCCGATGGCCACCTCAACATGAACAGCGCCGATGCGCTCATGGAGGCCGCGCTCTACGGTGAGGGAATCATCTACAGTTACGACATTTCCGTGGCACGTGCCGTTGCCTCCGGCGGCCTGGTTCCCATTCTGGAGAGCTGGAAAACACTCACCACGCCGCTGTCACTGGTTTATCCGCAGTCGCGCCATCTGTCGGCCAAGGTCCGGGCATTCTCGGATTTTGTCGCCGGGCTGTTCCCCGCCTCCCGCGCCGAGCCGCATGTCGATGATGTGAAGCCGGTCAGCCGCAAGCCTGCGGCAAGCAGGAAAGCCGTGTCCGCCTGACCAGGTCTTTCGCCACTTCACACATTCCCGCAGCCCGAAATGCAACCGGGCCCTCACGGGCCCGGTCTGTTACTGCTGCGGCCATTGCGGCCGCATATGATCTTTTGCCAATTACGTCAGGCCCAGCACCCGCTTGGAGAGCACATTGCGCTGGATGTCGTTCGTGCCCGAGGCGATGACACCGGGGAAGAACAGGCAGTAGTTCGCATGGACGTCGACCTTGACGTCGCCGAACGCCAGTTCGCCGCTCAGCATGCCTGCACCACCACAAGCCTCCACCATCAGGCCGACCAGGCGCATGTTCGTCTCCGACGCCCAGATCTTCAGCATCGAGATACCCGGCCCTGGATTGCCGCCACTGGACACCACGTCGGCGTACTGCCCGAATACCTTGCCCAGGTCATACACATCCATTTCCAGCTTGGTGTACTTGGAGCGGAACTCGGGGTCATCCCAGATGCCGCGCTGCTTGGCGATGTCGCGCATCTTGTTCAGCGGATACTGCGGCCGGCGCGGCGAGCCGCTGTTCAACCGCTCGAAGCCGAGCAGGCCCTTGGCGATCGTCCAGCCCTGATTGACCTGGCCCACCATGTTCCTGGCCGGCACGCGAACATTGTCGAAGAAGGTCTGGCAAAACGGCTCCTCGCCGGGCAGCGTGCGGATCGGACGAAGTGTCAGGCCCGGGGTGCTCATGTCCACCAGGAAGAAGCTGATGCCGCTCTGCTTCTTGGCTTCCTTGTCGGTGCGCGCCAGCACGTAGATGTGGTTCGCTTCCTTCGCGCCCGAGGTCCAGATCTTCGAGCCGTTGATCACCCAGTGGTCGCCATCGCGCACTGCATGCGTCTGCAGGCTGGCCAGGTCGGAACCGGAATTCGGCTCGGAATAGCCCTGGCACCAGATGTGCTCGGCCGACATGATCTTCGGGATGAACTCGTTCTGCTGCTCCGGGCTGCCGTACTTCATCAGCATCGGGCCAACCATGGTCATGCCCTGCTCCAGCACACGCACGGCGCCGACACGCTCACGCTCTTCGAGGAAGATCACCTGCTTGGCAGGCGAGAGTTCCATGCCGCCCCACTGGCGCGGCCAGGCTGGCGCCAGCCAGCCATATTTGGACATGAGCTTCATGAAATCGTGAATCTCTTCCTTGTGCAGCTTGCGCTGGGCAAAGCGGAATTGCCTGGGGAAGTGCTTGTCGAAAAAGGCCGAGGCTTCGACCCGGAACTGGTCATCGGTGAGGGCATTCCAGTCGGTGTCCGCGGGACGCTCCCCGGGCGAACCGGGAAGGTCGGCCGGCTTGATCTTCGCCAGCCGCGCTGCTGCATCCGCATCGGCATCGCCGTGGGTCGTGCGTGTCGCATCGAAACGGCGGCGGTGCTCGGCGGCATTGCCCATCCACGCCGAGAGCACCAGCGAGCGCTTCAGATAAAGGCCGGCATCGTAGTCATCGGTGAAGCCGATCGCGCCATGCAGGCGGATGCACTCGCGCGCAAGGTCAATGCCGCCGTCGGCGCAGCGTGATTTCACCCGGCTGGCCAGCTCGGCCAGACGATCTGCATTGCAGCCGCTGTCGATTTCCTGGAGCACATGGTCAACCAGCGCGCCGGAGAGTTCCTTCTGGATCCACAGGTCAACGGCACGGTGCTGCAGCGCCTGGAAACTGCCAATCGCCACGCCGAACTGTACGCGCGTCTTCATGTAGTTGAGCGTCAGCTCCAGTACGTTCGTCTGGCAGCCCAGCAGTTCCACGCTTGCGATGACCGTGGCTTCATCAATCGCACGCTTGAGCGCAGCTTCGGCCTTCTTACCCGAAGCAACGACAGCGTCTGCGGCAACCTGCGCGTCCTTGAACGTCAGCAGCCCGCAGAACGTGCCATCGACGCGGCGCTCAAGCTTCGTGTCGATGCCCTTGGTGTTTGCCGGAATGTAGTAAAGGCCGGTCTTGCCGCCCTCGACAGCCGAGACAATGAAGCCATCGGCCGCTGCAGCCGGCGTGACAAAGCGCTTGGTGCCGGTCAGTGCGAAGCCGTTCGCATTCTTCGTCGCCTTGAGCGCAGCCTTGAGGTCAGTACTGGCAAGGCTTTCCTGCCAGGCCAGGGAGACGATGAGCTTGCCCTCGACCATCTGCGGGATGAGTTTCTTCTTCAGCGCTTCATTGTCACCATGCAGCAAGGCACCGGTCGCGAGCACCGCGCAGGCGGTGACCGGCTCGGGGATCAGCGCGCCGCCGAGGCCGCGGGCAACGATGCCCAGTTCGGTGAAGCCGAGGCCCTGGCCGCCGTATTCCTCGGGGACATGGATGCCCAGCCAGCCCTGCTCGGCAATGCTGCCCCACAGGTTGCGGTCGAAGCCCGGCTGCGTGTCACGCAGCGCACGCACGCGCTTGATCGAGGTTGCGCGCTCGACAAAGGTGTTGACCGCATCCGCCAGCATCCGCCAGTCGTCACTGCGTTCCGATTGGTCCTTGAGTACTGCGCTCATGGCATTTCTCCTCGTTTGTTTGTGCGTTTGACGCGCGCGGGCGGTGAGCCCGTCTGTTTGACTGGCTGCCGGGGCAGCCTACTCTTCCAGCTTGATGCTGTTTTCCACCGCGACTTTTTTCCAGCGGGCGATTTCCGTCACCAGCAGCTTCTGGAACGCTTCGGGCGTACTGCCGACGAGTTCCGTGCCGTCGATGGCTGCGCGCTTCAGCATGTCCGGCATCCTGGCGATCTTCGCCAGTTCGCTGCTCAGCTTGTTCAGGATGGGGGCAGGTGTTCCGCCGGTGGTGATGATGCCTCCCCAGCCCGAATAATCGAAATCCGTCACGCCCTGCTCCGCCACCGTTTTGACATCCGGCAGCAGTGGCGAACGGGTGTTGCTCAGCACCGCAATGATGCGCAGCTTGCCCGCCTTCACCATGGGCAGGCCGTTGTAAACAGTGGAAGGCACGACGTCGACACGTCCCGCCACGGCATCCAGTTGCGCGGGGCCCGCGCCCTTGTAATGCACATAGGTGACCTTGCCGCCGATTTCATTGTGCAGCCAGGCACCAACCATGTGGTAGATCCCGCCCGCGCCGGAAGTGCCGAAGTTCACCTTGCCCGGATTGGCCTTCACATAGGCAACGTACTCGGGCCAGTTCTTTGCCGGAAACGCCGGATGCGCCAGCAGCATCGTGGACCGCCGGTGCATCAGCGACACGCCGGCAATGTCCTTCGCGGTATCAAAGCTCAGATCCGAGTACAGCGCCGGATTGACGCTCAGGCCGGAGGTCACGCTGCCAAGGATGTAGCCATCGGGTTTCGCCTTGGCGATGTAGGCCGTCCCTATCGTGGAGCCGGCCCCCGCCTTGTAGTCGATGACAAAGGGCTTGCCCAGCCCCTCGCTCAGTTTCTGCGCATACAACCGCGTATCGCCGTCAGTCGGCCCGCCGGCAGGATACGGAATGATGATGGTGACAACCTTCGATGGATAGGCCGCTGCGTTCTCCTGGGCGGCTGCGCCACCCGGGAGAAGCGCCGCAACCGCCGCCGCACCGCACAGCATGCGATACAACGACGGGCGGCCCATGCTCATCGCTGGCTGACGTACTTCTGCGCTTCGGCAGGCTTCACAGCCGGGGTGACCGACGTGGTGCCCTTCATCATCTCCGGAACCTTCTTCGCCAGTTCGTCGATGGTGAACATGCCGCTCTCTTCTTCCTTGGTGATCTGCTTCATGGTCTCGCCAAAGTAGTAGTTCGACAGTTCGCCGCGCTCAACGTGGAAGGTCTGGCCATTGATGTAATAGGCCTCGTCCGTGCACAGGTAGCCGATGAACGGCGCGATGTACTCGGGACCGCGCGGAATGCTCTGGCGGTCGTATTCAGCCTGGGTCATCAGGCCGGCCTTCAGCTTGCGGTCACGGTTCGCCTTCACTTCCGGGGTCAGCGTCATGCGTGTGTCGGCCGAGGGGCAGATCGCGTTGCAGGTGATGCCGTACTTGAAAGCTTCCTTGGCGATGGAACGTGACAGGCCGATGATGCCGGCCTTGGCTGCCGAGTAGTTGCACTGGCCGACCGAGCCCTTGAAGGCGGCGGACGAGAAGTTGATGACGCGGCCAAAACCGGCCTGGCGCTGATAGGACAGCGCATGTTTGGACATGTTCCACATGCCCTTCAGGTGCACGTTGATGACCAGGTCGAAGTCTTCCTCGGTCATGTTCCAGATCATGCGCTCGCGCAGGATGCCGGCAACGTTGATCATGAGGTCGATGCTGCCGAATTCCTTGACGCAGCGATCCACCATGCCCTTGGCCAGCTTGAAATCGCCCACCGAATCATGGGCGGCGATTGCCGTGCCGCCTGCCTTGGTGATCTCGGCGACCACTGCGTCAGCGGGACTCTCCGTGGTTGCCTCGCCGCTGCGGCCTGCACCGGTGTCACACACCATGACCTTGGCGCCTTCCTTGGCCAGCAACAGCGCGATGTCGCGCCCTACGCCACGTCCTGCACCGGTAACAATGGCCGACCTACCCTTGAGATGCTGCGTCATTTTCGCTCCTTGTTGAATCAAACTGGAATGCGTGAACAGGCGACTGCAGACCCGGCCTTTGAACTCCGGGCTGTGGTGCTCCTCATCACGCGTTTTATACCGCCTGGCGCTGTGCTCAGCCTCGGCGCAGGCTTGGGTTTCCCGCTTGGCTTGCACGGCCTTCATGGACGTCTTCGCAGTATAACGACCGGATTGAGCAGATTGGCAGTCCAATCCGAATTCAACGTTTGGAAATACCGAAGAATGGGCCGAATCTGGCCAGAACCTGCCGGCGCCCTGCAAAATCAGCCTTAGGGTCCGCCAGTCGACGATATGGCCCGGCGTACGCAAAACCGAATGATGGTTGGGCGCAGCATCACCCAAACTTCGCAAAGAAGCCCTGCAGAGGCACCAATGATGCGATTTCCATCAAAAATCGCTCTGCCACCCTCCCGGGCTATGATGCGTCACCGCAACATCCCGCAACACCATTCACGGAGTCGCCCATGCCCCGCATCGATTTCTGCTTTGACTTCGGCAGCCCCAACGCGTATCTCGCCTACAAGGCCATCCCGGCCATTGAGCAACGCACCGGCGCGACCTTCAATTGCATCCCCGTGCTGCTCGGCGGCGTGTTCAAGCTCACCAACAACCAGTCGCCCGCAGTGCAGTTCAAGGACGTGAAGAACAAGCGCGAATACCTGCAGACCGAGACGCAGCGTTTCATCGCACGGCACAGCATCCCGTTCAGGAAGAATCCCCACTTCCCGGTCAATACCGTCACGGTCATGCGCGGTGCCATCGTCGCACAGCTCGAAGGCTTCCTGCCGGATTACATGGACGCCGTTTATCACAGCATGTGGGAGGAACCGCGCAAGATGGACGATGCCTCAGTCATTCGTTCCACGCTGGAGGAATCCGACATTGATCCGGAACGCATCCTGCAGCGCGTGCAGGATCAGGAAATCAAGGATGCGCTGCTGAAAAACACCGAAGACGCCGTGGCGCGCGGCATATTCGGCTGCCCGACCTTCTTTGTCGGCGACGAAATGTTCTTCGGCAAGGACCGATTGCGCGACGTGGAAGAGGAAATCGTCAGGCAGTCGAACTAGGATTGTTGCCCGCCTGTCGCGGCAACCGGGACCACCACGGCATCCACGGCAATCACGCCACGACCCTTCGGCCGCACCAGCAGCGGATTGATGTCGAGCTCGGATACGGTCGCGCGCTGCGCCCAGGCAAATTCCGAAATTCTGACCAGGGTGGCGACCAGCGCATCGACATCTGCCGGCGGCGCCCCGCGCACGCCACCAAATACTGCGCAGGTGCGCAGTTCGCCGACCATGGCCCGCGCCTCGGCCTCATCAAAGGGCGCGACCCGATAGGCGACGTCGTGCATGACTTCCGCAAGCACCCCGCCCATGCCGAAGACCACGACCGGTCCAAACACCGCATCATTCGTGACGCCGACCAGCGTTTCGATCCCGTCGACAATCATTTCCGAAACGAGCACGCCCGTGATGCTCGCCTCCGGCCGGTGCCTGCGGACATTGGCAAGCACCGTTGTCCACGCCTCGGTCAGGGCGCGCTGGTCCTTCACGTTGAGTATCACACCGCCCACATCGGACTTGTGCGGAATATCGGGGGAAACGATCTTCACCGCCACCGGAAAATTCACCTTTATGCCGGCCAATGCTGCGACATCGTCACCGGACACCATGACGTCCTGCGTCACGGGAACACAGGCGGACACGATGCGCTTGCTCTGCACTTCATCCAGCGCTCCGGCGCCGGCCGGAACGGCCTGTGTGGGTGCAGAATTTGCGCCCCCTGCACCGGCCTTCCCCTTCTTGATGGCAGCAAGGCGATCGCGCACCGCGGCATAATCGGCGAGCATGGCCTGGGCCCGCACCACCCCATTGGGTGAGCCCAGCACCGGGATGCGGGCGCCCTCCAGAATTGCAAAGGCCTCCTCCGCCACTTCGCGCGGCACCGAGGAGAACACGATCATGGGCTTGTCGCTGCCGCGATCAAGCTCCGCCAGCGCCTCCGCACCCAGTTTCATCGGATGGCCGGTCATTGCCGAGAACATCGGACAGACCTGATCAATGCCCGGATCTTCGAGCAGCGCCTTCAGGGCGCGCTGATACGCCGGTTTGGTGCGCTCATTGAAAGCGTTGGCTGCCAGGTCGATGGGGTTCTGCAGGGTGGCCGCGTTGGGAAATGCCTCCTTCAACACATCCTGCGTCGCAGCGCCCGGCGTCGTCAGTTCCAGTTTGTAGTGATCGGCTGCGTCGGAATACACCACCGCCGCGCCGCCCGATGCCGTGACCACGGCCACACTGCGACCGCGGGGATATTTCCTGGCCGACAGCGCCTTGATGTAATCGGCGGCCTCATCCATGGATTGCACTTCGATGATGCCCGACTGCTTCAGCGCCGTGCGCCATACGTCGTACGTACCTGTCATGTTCGCCGTGTGCGTTGCCGCCGCACGTGCGCCCTGCCGTGTATTGCCGGCTTTCCAGACCAGGACGGGCTTGCCCCTCGCAAGCGCCCGCTGCCCGACCGCCATCAGCGCACGACCGTCATCCACGCCCTCGAGGTAGGCCAGGATGATCTCCGTCTTCTCGTCGTCCACCAGTGCATCCATCAATTCCGGTGCGTTGAGATCAGCCTCATTGCCGCTGGACACCAGCACACGAAACCCAACGCCCGCGGCATGGCAGGAGTACGCGAGGCTGTTGCCGAAGCCGCCGCTTTGCATGACCATCGACACCGGCCCCGGCCGCAGCATCGGCGGCCGCGCCAGGCTGCCGAAGGCGGCAAACACGCGCTCGTGGATGTTCGCCAGCCCCAGGCAATTCGGACCGATCAGGCGAACCCCGGCGCGGCGGGCATTGGCGACCAGCCTGTCCTGCAGCAAAGCGCCCGCTTCACCGGCTTCGCGAAAGCCCGCACCCAGCACAATGGCGTTCGGAATGCCGCGTGCGCCGACCTCGCCGATGATTTCCACCACGGCTTCGGCAGGCAATGCAATGACCGCAAGATCAATCTGTCCTTCAATGGCCTTTACCGAGGGATAGCACTTGTGGCCCTGCGCCTCCTGCAGCCGCGGATTGACCGGAAGGATGCGCCCCTTGTAGCCGAATTTCGCGAGCGCATTGACGCTCTGGCCACCCGGGCGCGCCGCATCGTCGCTTGCGCCGATGATCGCGATGCTTTGTGGAGAAAACAAACGTTCGACTTGATCCATGTTTGGGCTGCCCTGTCGTTCTGTTGATCGGTGTTGTGCGGCTTTGCAGGCCGGCGTGACGCCGGTTTGAGTAATGCGAGACCACAAATCATCTCAAAATGATCTTGCCATCTTCGACACAATTCTTTCCCTCATCCCCTGCCCTTCTCCCCGGGGGAGAAGGGAGAAAAGCACCCCTCCGCGAAGGCGAAAGGTTGGGGTGAGGGAGAACCTTGAGGTGAGATTCAATCCTCGCCCTTGATGCCCTTTTCCCTGATGAGTTTGCTCCACTTGGCGGTCTGGTCAGCAGTCACCTTGTACAGGGCCTCCGGCGTGCCTACGTTCACTTCGCTGCCGTCGGCGGCAAAGCGGCTGACGGTATCCGGCGAAGGCAGCCTGGAGACAATCTCCGCATTCAGGCGGGCGATGATGTCCTTGCTGGTTCCGGCCGGCGCCCACATCGAGAAGAACTGCTGCATCTCAAAGTCCTTCACGCCGCCCTCGATGATGGTGGGTACGTCCGGCATGATGGTCGAACGCTTCAGGCTGGTGACACCCAGCGTGACTACGCGCCCGGAACGAATGAGCGGCAGCGCAGTCAGCAGGTTGGCGAACATGAATTGCGAGTCGCCCTGCACCACCGAGGTCACGCCGCCCACGCTGCCCTTGAACGGGATGTGCGTGGTCTGGATGCCGGCCAGGATGTCGAACAGTTCATTGCCCAGATGCGCCGGGCTGCCAACGCCGGTGGTCGCATAGTTCAATGCGCCGGGTTTGCTCCTGGCCAGCGCAATGAATTCCTTGAGCGTTCTGGCGGGAACCGCCGAATTGATGATGAGCAGGTAGGAGGTCGTCGCCAGCATCGAGATCGGCGCGAAATCACGCAATGGCACGTAAGGCAGGTCCGGATACATCGCCGTCGCCAGGATCGTCGTGCCTGCGGTGCCGGCGAGCAGCGTGTAGCCGTCATTGGGTGATTTTGCGACGGTAGCCGTCCCGGTGCGGCCACCAGCACCGGCCCGGTTTTCGGCGATGAACTGTATTCCGAAAGCACCGGTCAGTTTCTCGGCGGCAATGCGGCCAACGATGTCGATGCCGCCGCCGCTCGCCGCCGGAATGACGACGCGCACCGGCTTTGACGGATATGCCTGCGCACAAGCGGCGCCCGCCATGAACTGCATGGCCGCGAGGCCTGCCACGCACGTCGCACAGAACGCCTTGTGGACTACACCCATGAACTGCCCCCCCTGGTTTCTGATTCGCGGCATCGGCCGCTGTTGTTCTCCGTACCACCTTTCAGGTCGCACATTTTTCTCACATCGCAACGCTGCGCTGATGTTAAGACAGCGGTGGCACGGGAAAGACCTCGCCATTCTTGGCAACGGCTGTTTGTGCCACAATGTAAAACAGTCTTTGCCTCCCTTCGCAATCGGCGGCCACCGCACCCAATGCAGACATGCTGAAGAACCTCAAAAAAGCCCCCTCGGGAACACAGACCATCCTGAGGACCGTGCAATTGCTGAAGGCGGTTGCGGAACGCAAGGAGATCGGCTGGCGACTGACCGACCTTGCCGCCCATTGCGGCCTGGAAAAATCGACCGCCTACCGCATCGTGGCAGGCCTCGCTTCGCAGCGCGTCCTGCGCCAGCGCCCCAGGGACAGGCGCTATGTCGCCGGTCCCCTGCTTTACGAATTGTCGCTGGCGCTCCCCACGCATGACGCGTTCAAGCAGGCTGTGCATACCCACCTGCTCGATCTCACCCGCCGCCTGAACGGCATTGCCGTCCTCTATCTGCTGGCGGGCAACGAGACCGTTTGCATTGATCGCGTCGGCGAGACCTCGCCGCCGCCCCTCACCGGCATCGGCACCCGCAGGCCCCTGCTGCAATCCACGTTCGGCATGTCCATGCTGCTGGCCATGCCCAAGGCGCGGCAAAAGGAATTCCTGCAGCCGGCAGGGGCGAAGCCATCATCAGGTGACCGCGCTGCAGGCTACCGGCGCATCCTGCAGCGCTCGCGCCGCTACGGCTTCGGCCTCAATATCGATGACATCGTGCCGGCGCTCACCACGGTTGCGGTTCCCGTATTCGACCAGAACGGGTTTCCATTCGCCTCGATCGGCATCATGGCGCCGACCCGGGATGTTCCCGAGTCCCGGCTGGCATCGATCGCAAAAATCCTGAACGAGCGCGTCCGGCGCCTGGAGACAGAGCACAGCGAACTGATCGTCGAACTGAGTCAGGCAATGTAGGCCCGGCTGACGTCATAACCGTCCCCGGGAGGCAAGCGGATTCAGCGCAGCCGGATTAAGATGCGGGCAGTCCGCTTCAACCGGCATTCATTGAGCGCCTGCACAGACAGGCCTCGCAAAAAAAGGAGAGATTCATGTTCAGCCGCACGACTTCCACCCGCCTCATGCTGGCCACTCTTGGCACATTGGGCACCCTGGCCGCTTCACCTGCCGCGTTGGCGCAGGCGCAGTGGCCCACGCAGCCCATCCACTTCATCGTGCCCTACGCCGCCGGTGGTGCTGCCGATGCCGTGGGGCGCCCGATCACCCAGGCACTGACCGCAGCCCTGGGCACGCCGGTGCTGCTGGAGAACCGCGTCGGCGCAAACACCATCGTCGGCGCCGAAGTCGCCGCCAAATCCGCACCGGACGGCTACACGTTGCTGCTTGCCGGCTCCTCGACACTGGCCCTCAACCCAGCCGGATACAAATCCCTGCCCTATGACGTGCAGCGGGATTTTGTGTCCATTGCCAAAACGGTCTCCAACTACCACCTCATCGTGGCCCGGAAGGATTTCGGTCCATCGACAATGGCTGCAACCATGGCACTTGCAAAATCCAAGCCCGAAACTGTGAGCTACGGTTCGACCGGCATCGGCTCGCCCACGCACTTTGCCGGATTGCTCATGGAGATGATGGGCGGCGTGAAGATGCTGCATGTACCGTACAAGGGCATCTCGCTGGTCGTGAACGATCTGCTCGGCGGCCAGGTGGACATTTCCGCCTCGGCGCCCTCCGCGGTGCTGCCCCACATCAAGACCGGCAGACTGAAAGTGCTCGCCGCCACCTCGGAAAAACGCCTGCCCTCTGCGCCCGACGTGCCCACGATGTGGGAGATGGGCTATACCGGCTTCACCTCGGGCGCCTGGTATGTGGTTGTTGCCCGTACCGGCACGTCGGCGGCCATCGTCAACCGCCTGAACGTCGAAATCAACAAGGCCCTGCAGGTGCCTGCAACCCGGGCAATGCTGGAGGCAAACGACTTCGCCGTGGATGGTGACCTGACGCCGGCGCAGTCGGCAAAGTTTGTCACCGATGAAATCGTGAAGTGGACGAAGATCGTCAAGGCAGCGAAGATCTCGTTCGATTGATGTCCCGGAGGCGCGCCCCGGCCCGCGGACAAGCGGACCGGCGGCCCAGCTGCCGACGTTTCAAGTGCCGGCCGGTGACGCCGGCGCCGGTTCCCGCGCCATCAGGTAGTAGGCCCCATCCGGCCCGTCCTCCTCGCTGCGAATGCGCCATCCCCGGTTCTGGTAGTAGTGCGTCGCCCGGACATTGGCCTTCAGGCACTTCAGCGTCGGTGTTCCGGAAAAATATTTGTCGCAGGCCGCCAGCAGCGCCTTGCCCACGCCACGCCCCTGGAACACCGGGTGGACGAACAGGCTGTGCAGGAAACTCTCCGGCACCCAGACGGACGCAAAGCCCACCGGGACATCCTCCAGCACGGCGACGATGATCCTCTCGCCCCTGGTGTTCTGGTCGAAGTCCTCCAGCTTGTGCGTGCCGGCCGGTGCCCAGACGAAGGCGGCATCGCGTGACTCCACGAACAGGTGGCGCAACACGTCGCGATCCGCCTCCTCGAACTCCCGCACGCTGATGTCATTCATGTACATGATGACTCCGTTATCGTTCTTATTGTTCGTACGCCATGCTACTCCGACTTCACAATCGCTGACGCCACCTCCCCTTGGAGGCGCTCAAGCCCGGCGGGCATAACTGACCGTCAGCATTTCCCATTGATGGCCGTCGGGCTCGTTCCAGTACACGATACTGCCACCATGCGCCGTGTCAATCCGGGAATCCATGGGCCCGTGGACGCTGCTGCGAAACGGGATTCCGTCCGCCTTGATGCGCCCGAGGATCGCATCGAATTCCGGCGGTTCCACGCAAAAACAATAATGAATCAGCGGAAAAGGCTCGGACCACTCATCGAAATCGAAGGTCAGGCCGTCGTTCACGAACACCGGGACAAACGGCCCGACACCGGTTTCAGACCAGGGAACGCCGAGGAGGTCGGCGAGCAGTCTGGCGGAGGCGAAGTTGTTGCGGGCGGGAACGGGGATGTGGTCTAGGTGGATGGTCATTGGAATTGGCGGCTCACAGACTCAAATGAGACTGACCCGATTAATTCCCTCCCAATTTATCGGGCTCGTATCTCAATAATTCGATCAGGCGTTAGCCATTGCACCGGTTTAAAGAAACTTTCACAGGTGCCATACGCGCTATTTCGATATGTATTGGTCGTAACCAGCTTGCCATCGTAGAAATAGCCGACAAGGTAGGAGTCTGCCGATCCCGAGACAAATGAAGTCTCACACCATTGAAGCGCCTCCTGGCGACCAGAAAATTGTCGGTTCTTCGGTGGCCCCATTACGCCACTGGCCTCAGCAATCGACATTCCAGGCTGCACTTGATTGGCTCGCTTATCGAAATCCTGAACGGCTTGGGAGGCGCACCCCACAAGCAACACAACAATGAGCATCCCGTATCGCATCATTTCCTCCTATAACTGCAAGCGAATATGCCAACGTTTGCACGCCCACACCGGTACGCCAACATATGCATATCGGGGAAAACAACTTAGGCTACGTCGTAAGCTTCTTTTAGAATGTCTCGCACCACGGAGTGAGTAGCTTTCTCGA
>CAIYPG010000059.1 GCA_903928055.1 uncultured beta proteobacterium
GAAAAACACCCCACAAAGCAAAGGCCCATCATGTCCGCAGCCATCTCGAACGTCCGTCCCAAAGCCGACAAGGTCATCGTCGACATCGTCGATTACGTCACGAAGTACACGATCAAGTCGCCGCTGGCCTATGACACCGCACGCAACTGCCTGATCGACACGCTGGGCTGCGGCCTCGAGGCGCTGGAATACCCGGCCTGCACGAAGCTGATGGGACCGGTCGTCCCCGGCGCCACGCTTTTGAACGGCGCGCGCGTTCCCGGCACGCAGTTCCAGCTCGACCCCGTGCAGGCGGCGTTCAACATCGGCGCCATGATCCGCTGGCTGGATTTCAACGACACCTGGCTCGCCGCGGAATGGGGCCACCCTTCGGACAACCTCGGCGGCATCCTCGCCACCGCCGACTGGCTGTCACGCCAGGCAATCGCGAACGGCAAGAAGCCGCTGGTGATGCGCGACGTGCTCACCGGCATGATCAAGGCGCATGAAATCCAGGGCTGCATTGCCCTGGAGAACAGCTTCAACAAGGTCGGCCTCGACCACGTGGTGCTGGTGAAAGTGGCTTCCACCGCCGTCGTGGCGCAGATGATGGGCCTCAACCGCGAGGAGATCATCAACGCCGTGTCGCTCGCCTGGGTGGACGGACAGTCGCTGCGCACCTACCGCCACGCGCCGAACACCGGCTCGCGCAAGAGCTGGGCGGCGGGCGATGCCACCTCGCGCGCCGTGCGCCTCGCGCTGATGGCGAAGACCGGCGAGATGGGCTATCCCTCGGTGCTGTCGGCCAAGGTCTGGGGCTTCTACGACGTGCTGTTCAAGGGCCAGCCGTTCAAGTTCCAAAGGCCCTATGGCAGCTACGTGATGGAGAACGTGCTGTTCAAGATTTCCTTCCCGGCCGAGTTCCATTCGCAGACCGGCGTGGAAGCGGCAATGACGCTGCACGGCGAGCTGCAGAAACTCGGCAAGACCGCAGAAGACATCAAGAAGGTCACGATCCGCACCCACGAGGCCTGCATCCGCATCATCGACAAGACCGGCCCCCTGAACAATCCGGCCGATCGCGACCATTGCATCCAGTACATGGTGGCCGTACCGCTGCTGTTTGGCCGCCTGACTGCCGGCGACTACGAGGATTCGATCGCCGCCGATCCGCGCATCGACAAGCTGCGCGAGAAGATCGTCTGTGTCGAGGACAAGGCCTTTACGAAGGATTACCACGACCCGGCCAAGCGCTCCATCGCCAACGCCCTCACCATCGAATTCAAGGACGGCAGGAAGCTGAAGGAAGTGGTCGTCGAATACCCCATCGGCCACAAGCGCCGCCGCAAGGATGGCATCCCGCTGCTGGAGGACAAGTTCCGCACGAACCTCGCGCGCTCCTTCCCGGCCAAACAGCAGAAGGCCATTCTGGATGTGTCGCTGGATCAGAAGCGCCTGGAAGCACTGCCGGTCAATGAATTCACGGACCTGTTCGTAATCTGAATGCGGTGAACTGATTTGCACGCGCCAGGTTGCGCCTGCAAATCAGGAGGCTTCAGCAATCAATCGTCCTCGCTCAGGCGCACACCGCGGCGCCGCAGGAAGATCGGCACGAACAGCACCAGGAAGGTCAGGCCCATGATGGTGGCGGCGATGGGCTGCTTGAAAAATACCAGCCAGTCGCCCTGCGCGATCGCCAGCGCGTTGCGCAACTGTTTTTCGCTCATCGGCCCGAGGATCATGCCGATGATCACCGGCGCCACCGGAAAGTCGAAACGGCGCATGATCACCCCGGCGACACCGATCACGTACATCAGCAGCAGATCGAACCAGCTCTGGCGCATGCTGAACACACCGATGGTGGCAAACACCAGGATGCCGGCGTAGAGCTGCGGCTTGGGCACACTCAACAGCCGCGCCCACACGCCGACCAACGGCAGATTCAGGATCAGCAGCATGACGTTGCCGATGTAGAGCGAAGCGATCAGGCCCCATACCAGCGGCGCGTTATCCAGAAAAAGCATCGGACCGGGCTGCAGGTTGTAGTTCTGGAAGGCCGCGATCAGGATCGCGGCAGTGGCAGAAGTCGGTATGCCAAGCGTCAGCAAAGGCACCATTGCGCCGGTCGCCGTGGCGTTGTTGGCGGCCTCGGGGCCGGCCACGCCTTCGATCGCACCGGGCCCGCCCTCGGTCGAAAAATCCTTGGGGTGCCTGGTCAGCTTGCGTTCGGTGGTGTAGGACAGGAAGGTCGGAATTTCGGCGCCGCCCGCAGGCACCGAACCAAACGGAAAGCCGATCGCCGTGCCTCGCAGCCAGGCCGGCCAGGAACGTTTCCAGTCTTCGGCGCTCATCCAGGTCGAGCCCATGCGGTTGACGCTGGAATCGCCCTCTCCGGATTGATACAGCACGGTGTAGAGCGACTCTGATACGGCGAACAGGCCGACTGCGACCAGCACAAACTCGATGCCGTCGACGAACTCGGGGACGCCCAGCGTATAACGCGCAACGCCGGAGATATTGTCCATGCCGACCAGGCCGATCGCCAGGCCGACGGCAAGGCTGGTCATGCCACGCAGCATCGACGCACCGAGCACCGCCGACACGGTGACAAAGGCGAGCACCATCAGGCTGAAAAATTCAGCCGGGCCGAACTTCAGACCGAAGTCGGCAACCAGCGGCGCGAACAGGGTCAGCAACACGGTCGCAATGGTGCCGGCGACAAACGAGCCGATCGCCGCCGTTGCCAGGGCCGGGCCTGCACGGCCATTCTTGGCCATGCGGTTGCCTTCAAGCGTGGTCATCATCGACGCACTCTCCCCCGGTGTGTTCATCAGGATCGAGGTGGTCGAGCCGCCGAACATCGCGCCGTAATAGACGCCGCAAAACATGATCAGCGCGCTGGTTGGCTCGACCTTGGCGGTGACCGGCAGCAGCATGGCCACCGTCAGGGCCGGACCAATCCCGGGCAGCACGCCGATGGCCGTGCCGAGCAGGCAACCGATGAATGCCCACATCAGGTTGACCGGTTGCAGCGCAACCTCGAATCCGTGCAACAAGAAGCCCAGTGTGTCCATCATGCTTTTTCTCCCGGCGCGGCCCCTGGCCGGATCAGATCCAGTCGTTGAACAATTGCGGCAGGCTGACGTCAAGCACCATCGTGAACAGCCAGAACACCGGCAGCACGAGCGCCGTACCGTAGATGGCATCGAGCCACCAGCGCTTGCTGCCAAAGCCGCGCGCGACACACACGAACAGCAGCGTCGAGGCGAGCACAAAACCGATGTGCGTGATCAGCAGGGCATGCAGGAGCACACCCGTGGTGAGCCACAATCCGCCGCGATAGTTGGCAGTCACGCCGGCCAGTTCATCGGTGAAATTGCGCAGCCCGCCCGTGGCGACCTGCCACAGCAGAATGGCCCCGGTGACCCCCAGCGCGACTGCAATCAGGATCGGGACAAAATTCGGTCCGATGCCGGCATAGCCACCCTCGGACGGAAAGGCAGCGGCGCCGATGCCATAGACGATGCCAAGGCCTAGAATGAAAATTGCAATGCCGTATTGCCAGGCTTTGCCCGCGTTGCTCACGTTGCTCACGTCGCTCACGTCAAATTTCCCCCATCGAGGCCTGAAAGCGAAACAAGGCCCGTGAGGGCCTTGCTGATTCCGGCATGAATGCCGCCGATCAGAACAGGCCGGCCTTCACCAGCATGGCGCGCAAACGCGAATGCTCGTCGTCGACAAACCGGGAGTACTCGTCGCCGGTGATGACGCTCGGTGTCCAGATATTCTCCTTCAGTGCTGCCTGCCAGGTCTTCGTCTTGGTGGCGGCCACCACCTGGTCGGTCAGCTTCTTGCGCTGTTCGGGCGTCAGGCCGGGCGCGCCGTACACACCACGCCAGTTCGAGATCTCGACATTCACGCCCTGCTCCACCAGCGTCGGCATGTTCAGTCCGGCCAGGCGCTTCGGGCTGGTGATGGCAAGTGCACGCATCTGGCCCGACTGGATGTACTTCAGCATCTCGGCATAACCGCCAGTGGCCGCAGTGACGTGGCCGCCCAGCAGTGCCGAAACCACTTCGCCGCCGCCGGCGAACGGAATGTAGTTGATCTTGTTGCTGTCGATGCCCGCGTCACGGCCGATGGCGACGATGCCGATGTGGTCCGTCGAGCCCTTCGATCCGCCTGCCCACTTGACGTTGCCGGGATCCTTTTTCAGCTCGGCGATCAGGCCCTTCATGTCCTTGATCGGCGATTCCTTGCGCACCACGATGACGTTGTATTCGGTGATCAGTCGCGCAATCGGCGTGACGTTGGCCAGCGACAGTTGCGGGTTGGCCTGGATCACGCCGGTGACCATGATGGCGCCCATGACCAGCAGCGCGTTGGGGTCACCCTTGTTGGCGTTGGCGAACTGGGCAAGGCCCAGCGTGCCGCCGGCGCCAGCCTTGTTTTCGTAGATCGCGGTCTTGAACGCGCCGGTTTCGATCAGCGCCTTGCCGAGGATCCGGCCGGTGCCGTCATACCCGCCGCCCGCATTGGCCGGCACCATGACCTTGAGGGTCTGGGCGAGCACGGGTGTGGCCGCAAGGCCGGCGGCGAGCAGGCCGGCGGCAAACAAGCTTGAAATCAATTTACGCATGGGAGTCTCCTGTTGGTCGGTGTTGATCGATCAATGTCGGTCAATCGGTGTTGGGCAATCAGCAGTCAGATTGCCAAAACTTCGGGGCCTGGGTGGTCCGGCGCATCGATAATGTCGCGAATCGGCCGATAACGCAAATCACGGCAAGACCTGCTGCGCACCCTTCCAGATCCCCGAAACAGAAGGCCGCCCCCGCCGGAAAGCGGCCCCTGAACGGTTCATCCCGCACCTGTCGCAGGACGAACCTGTTGCCTCACAGATTCCGACTTTGAACTTCAGCCCTTCAACTTCAGTAATCCCGCCTTCACCAGGCCGGCGCGGATCTCTTCCTTCTTCGCCGCCGTGGCGCTGATCGCGGGCGGGCGCACCCATGAGGACTGCAGCTCACCCAGTTGCACCAGCGCTTCCTTGTTCGAGGAAGTCGAGCTGATGGGGGTGCGCTGGAGCTGGTATTCATAGATGCTGTTCATCAGCGGCACGCAGAAATTGTTGTGGATTTCGTTGGCTTTCTGCGCGGAGCCGTCGATGGCCTCGTGCACCAGTTCCACCCACTTTTCCGTGCCCACCACGCTGATGCCCAGCAGGGCGCCGGGCGCCTTGTAGAACAGCATGCCCAGAAGGCCCGGCGCATCGCAGGCGGCCATCACTGCCACCTTGTCACCCACTGCAGCCGTCACTGCATCGTGCACTTCGGCGTACTTGGTGGGCGTAACCGAAGCCGCCTTGATGCCCACCACGTTCTTCAGCGGGGCGATTTTCGCCAGGGCCGCCGGCGAATAGGCGCAGCCGGTGGCGTCGGGGTACTGGAACACGATCATGGGCAGATCGACTTCGCGGTCCATCCGCTCGAACACGGTGTACACCGCATCCGGGTTGTGGGCCAGATGACGATAGGGCCGCACATCGAACATGGGCAGCACCAGCAGCGCATCGGCGCCCGCGGCCTTGGCGGCCAGGCCCTCGCGCACCAGGTGCGAAATGGATTGGCCGTGGATGCCTGCCACCACCTTCTTGTCGCTGGGCACCACCTTGCGCGCTGTGGCCACCACGCCGGCGGCCTCCTCGGTGGAGAGCGTGAGGATTTCCCCGGCATGGCCGTTAACGGCCACGCCGTACAGGCCCTTGGTGGAGCCGACTCGGGCGATGTGCTGTTCCAGGTTCTTCTGGTTGATGGAGCCATCCGCATTGAACGGGGTGACAGTTGCAGAAATCAGGCCGCGAATATCCATGGCTGGTCCTTGATGATGAGGGCTGTTGTTGAAGAGGGGTTTGGGGTCAGTCAGCCTGGATACCGGCTGCCAGAATCACCTTGCGCCATTTCTCGTATTCCGAGATCTGATATTTCATCAGTTCGTCGGAAGTGGTGGGGAAGGGGATGCTGCCCGAATTGAGCAGGTACTCCTTGACCTTGGGACGATCCAGTGCCGCCACCACAAGCTGATTGGCGCGCGTGACCACATCCTTCGCCGTGCCCGCGGGCAACCATGCGCCCAGCCAGAATGACCACTCATAATTGGCAACACCCGCCTCCTGCATGGTGGGCACATCCGGCAGCAGCGGCCAGCGCTGGCGTCCGGAGACGGCCAGCGCGCGAACCTTGCCCGCCTTCACCATGGGCATGATGACCCCGAGGTTGACCATCATGAAATCCAGGCGGCCTGCCACCAGATCAACGGTTGCCTGCGGCACTGTCTTGTAGGGAACGTTCGTGAAACTCGCGCCGGTCAGCAGCTTGTAGTACTCGACAGCCGCCTGCGAAGAGGAACTGCCATGGCCGAATGTGAGTTTGCCGGGCGTCTTCTTGGACAGGGCCGTCAATTCGGCAATGCTGTTTGCCGCCACCTGCGGAGGCACCACCGCCAGAATCACCCCCTGGGAGACACCACTCACCGGGATGAAATCCTTCACGTAGTCATAAGGCAGGGTCTTGTACAGCGTCTGATTGGCCGCATGGGTCGAATTGGTCCCGATCAGGATGGTGTAACCATCCGGGGCGGACTTGGCGACGTATTCGGCTGCCAGGATGCCGTTGGCGCCCGGCCGCGGCTCGACAATGACCGCCTGCTTGGTCATTTCCGAAATCTCGTTGCCCAGCGCGCGTGCGGTGGTTTCGGGAAAACCCACGCCCATGGCGATCAGCCGTTGCGGCTTGGAAGGATAGGCCTGTGCCATTGCAGTGCCCACCTGGCCCAGCAACATCACCTGAACAGCCGCAAGCGCAGCCATTTTTCCGATTAGCGCGATTTTCATGATGCCACCTACTCCAGTATGTCGATCAGATTCTGCCTGGCTGCGGCAAGCGCAGCCACAATGGCCCCTCAATCGCCCGATTGTAAAACAAAGACCCTCGGGCACAGGCAGACAGATCACTTTGCGTTCCCTGCTGCAGCACCGCCCCGACACCACTGAGAATGAGAATGAAATGACCCGGCGGCATCGTGATACTCCGGTGTCATTGTCCATTGCCGGAAATCCGGCCTACACCGCAACCTGACCGGGTTCGAAGGGATCAACCGGGGGCATGCGCCGGGAAATCAGTTCCCCGGCGATACGTCCCGAAGTCATGGCCCAGGCCAGATGCAGGCCGTGACCCTTGAGGGCCATGCCGCCCTGGCCGATGCCACCCACGGCGTACAGGCCGTCCAGCGGCTGGCCGTCGTCGCGCAACACGCGGCATTGTTCGTCCACGGCAAGGCCGCCTTCGGTGATGGTCAGCATGGCGCGCACCGGGCCGAGTGCAAACACCTGGCCCTGCTGCAGGTCCTTCAGCGATGTTGCGAGTTTGTCCGCATCCATCCCCAGCTTTGCGGCCAGTGGCCTGACCCCGGGCGCGGCGTGCACGAGATCGGGCCTGCCTTTCTGGTAGTCCGAGAAGTAGGCAAAGGCGATTCCTGGCGCGGTCGAGATGTACCAGGGATAGGCATTGAACTGCGCCGCGATTTTTGCGTCGAGCACGATGTATCCGGAGGCCTCGCGCGCAGCGGAGAGCGCGCTGGCGCCCTGGTCCGTGGCGAGGCGCGCGCCATCCAGATCCACCAGCACCGCACCCTGCGTGTAGAGCTTCTCAGTCGGCGACATGTGGGCGACGAGCAGTGAAGTCACCAGCGGCTTTAGCATCCACTTCGGCGCATGCTCGAAGAAGAGGGCGCCGAGGCGCGCGAGCCAGGTCCATGAGGGCAGCCTGTCGATGAAACCCTGGTGCTGCGCACTCGGGAAACGGAACTGCGGCCCGATCACCACATCCATGTTGTGAAGTGCCGCGCCAATGCGCTGCGCCAGTTGCAGACCATCGCCGGTATTGTCCGGATTGACCGGAATCGCGGTGGCTGCGGCCTGGTGCAGGTGTGTTTCGCGCAGGGCCTTGCTGCCGGCAAAGTCCCCGGTCGCAAGGATCACACCGCGGCTTGCTTCAAGGCGCCGTCGCACGCCATCCAGCGTGTACTCCACGCCGATGACCCTGCCATCGGCGTTGGTGAGCAGTTCATGGACCTCGGCCTGCAGCCGGATATCCACCCCTGCACGCCGCGCGGCCTGCGTGAGCTTGAGCACATACATGCGCGAGCCCGGCACTGCGTTGTGCATGCGCGGCACGCGATTGGGCGGCTCCGGGAAGGGCCCGGAAAACACCACGCCCATTTCTTCCAGCCATTCCACCGTGGTGGCAGCCTCGGCGGCAAGCACATAACGCAGCTTCGGATTGTCACGCGCGGCGAATTCGGGCACGAAGCCCATCATGTCCACGCGGAAGTGATCGATGTTGTCCTGGATGCCCGCGCGCTTCTGCAGGCGCGTGCCGGCAGCAGCGATCGATCCGACCGACCAGCGCGTGGTGCCGCCCAACTGGGGGCATTTTTCCAGCAGGACCGTACGCATGCCGCGCGCTGCAGCCGATACGGCTGCAGCAAGTCCAGCGCCACCGCCGCCCAGCACAATGACGTCGGCGTTCTCGGTGGATGGCTGGTTCGGGGTCATATGCACTTTCTTCTTCTGAGTCGTGCCGTGAGATACTTTGGCGCAGTTTTTAACGCTGCAGCGAGCGCGAATTATACTGACGACCCGCGCCGTGATGCCTTGGTTTGCATCGGCAACTTTCCATCAACAGCGCTTTCACCGAACCCTCCAGCATGTCTGACATGAATCGCATCATCGTCTGCGGCGGCGGCCTCGCCGGCCTGGTCGCGGGTATCACGGCCTTGCAGGCGGGTGTGCCCGTCACCCTGTTCGAGAAGGCGCCCGAGCCCGGCGGCAATGCGGCCATCTCGGGTGGCGTGATCTGGGCACTCAATGAATATGAGCGCATACGCGCCGACATTCCGGATGGCGATCCGGTGCTGCAATGGCTGGTCTATGAGAATGTCGATGCAGCGCTTGGCTGGCTGGAGTCCCAGGGCGCAAAGCTCAGTGCCTATGAGGAGCGCCGCGAACTCGGGCGTCGCGAACGGCGAATGGCGCCAACGCAGGCCATTGCCGCGCTGGTCGCGCGCTTTGAACAACTGGGTGGCGTGCTGCGTACCGGCTGTGCGCTCGAATCGCTGATCACCGAAGGCGGTGCAGTGTGCGGCGCGCGCATCGTCAATGGTGAAGTCACTCACGATGAGCCGGCGGGCGCAGTCATCATTGCCACCGGCGGTTTCCAGGGCAATCCGGAACTGCTTGCGCGCTATGTCGTCCGCGATCCGGACCAGCTCTACCTGCGCGGCAATCCCTGGAGCACGGGCGATGGCCTGCTGGCTGCCATGCAGGTGGGCGCCTCGGCCTCGGGAGGCCTGGATACCTTCTACGGACATGCGCTTGCCGCACCACCAGCCCGCTTTTCCAAACTTGAATTCCGCGACTACACGCAGTGGTATGGCCAGCAGTCCGTGGCCGTCAACCTGCGCGGTGAGCGCTTTGCCGACGAATCGGATGGCAGTTCGGAGCACGCGCTCAACCAGCGCCTTGCCCGGCAGCCGCAGGGCCGCGGCTTCTACATCGTGGATCAGGACCAGTATGAATCACCGGCCGTTCGCGGCAAGGAACTGCTCACGCGCGTGATCATCGAGCGGGCCCGCGCTGCGAATGCACCGCTGGTTGTCGCCGGGTCACTCGAAGAACTCTGCCGTGGCTTGGCAATGCATGGCGTGCCGCCTGCACGACTGCTGCAGACGCTGACCGAATACCAGCGCCTGACCGGCAGCGGTGCGGCCGATGAACTCGTGCCGCCGCGCAAGGCGAACCGCATTGGCCTGTCGCGTCCACCCTTCTATGCCGTGGGCGTGCGGGCTTCGATCACCTTCACCATGGGCGGCCTGCGCATCGACGAATGCGCCCGGGTATTGCGGCGTGCCGGCAGCAGTTCACCCCTTGCAGACCTGCCGCCGGAGCGATTGACCGCGACCCTGCAATCCGGTGTGCTCGCCATCGGGCCGGACTACCGTCAAAGCGCTATCCGGGGCCTCTACGCAGCGGGCACCGATGCCGGCAATATCTGCCACTTCGGTTACATGGGTGGATTGGGACCGGCACTGGTGACCGGACGTACCGCAGGCGCCAATGCCGCAGGTTTCCTGCATGCCTAGATCAGGTGGCAGGCGACGCCAACTCAACGCCGGACTATGTTTTTATAATGATCACTTTCATATTTCAATAGCTATTCCAAGAGATAAATCAGAATAATTATTATCGCCATTAATCCAGAAAACATCAGCACGGCAAGGGCCGGGCTTTCAAGGCACTGACAGGCGCATCGGCAGGAGCCGCTTCCTTGTGCATTGAGGTACGCTCCACTACACTTTTTCTGCGGCCCACTACAATCCATTCTTCAATCCGGCCGATCCAATAACCGCTACGCGGGAGAATTCCAATGACAGCCATTTCGAAATTACGCGTTGTTCTCGCCTGCGCCTCCGCGTGCGCGACCCTGGCCACCATCGATCAGGCCGCAGCACAGGCGTTTCCCACGAAGCCCATCCGCATCGTGACCGCCGGCGTCGGCGGTGGCAGCGATTACACCTCGCGCCTGATCGGGCAGGCGATCTCCGGCCCCCTGGGGCAACCGGTCATTGTCGACAATCGTCCGAGCGGCGTGATTCCCGGTGAGACAGTGGCGAAGGCCGCGCCCGACGGCCATACGCTGCTCTGCACGAGCAACACGCTATGGCTCACGCCGCTGCTGCGCAATGACGTGCCCTATGACCCGGTGCGCGATTTCGCCACGGTGTCATGGACGAACACCCAGCCCATCATCCTCGTCGTGCATCCGTCCTTGCCGGTGAGCAATGTGAAAGAGCTGATCGCGCTGGCGAAGGCGCACCCGGAGAAGATGAACTACTCGACCGGAACGGTGGGCACGATCGGACACCTCGCTGGCGAACTGTTCAACATCATGGCGGGCACGGCGATCACGCGCGTGTCGTACAAGAGCGGCGGTTCCGAAACGGCCGACCTGATCTCCGGGACGGTGCAGATGACCTTCGGCAGTTCCGCCTCCGTGTTGCCACAGGTGAGGAGCGGCAAGCTGAAAATCATCGCCGTGGCATCGCCGAACCCGACCTACCTTGCACCGGGCGTGCCGACCATTACGTCATCGGGCCTGCCGGGCTTCGAGACCTCGGGCACGATAACCGGCATGTGGGCGCCGGCCAAAACCCCGGCACCGGCAATCGCGCGCCTCAATCAGGAAATCGTCCGCTTCCTGAAAACGCCTGAAGCGAAGGAACGTTTCCAGACGCAGGGTGCAGAAGCCTACGGCAGCACGCCGGAAGAATTCGCCGCCGCCATCAAGACCGACATCGCGCGCTGGGGCAAGATCATCAAGGACCTGAACATTCGCGACGAATAAAGGCCTCGCGCCCTCTCTGTGAGGTAGAGGGCTTTTCTCCCTTCTCCCCCGGGGAGAAGGGCCGGGGATGAGGGAAAGATTTGAAACAAAAACGCCGGGATTATTTTTGAGATGACTTGCAGCAACAGGAGAAGGCAACAATGGATCTGCAATTGAAGGGCAAGACTGCGCTGGTCACGGGCGCAAGCATGGGCATCGGGCGCGCGATCGCCAAAAGCCTGGCGCTGGAAGGCGTGAGGGTCTGCATCACTGCGCGCCGCGGTGAAATGCTTGAAGCGCTGTCAAAGGAAATCGTCGCTGCAGGCGGCGAAGCCCCGCACATCGTGCTGCAGGACATGATGGCCGAGGATGCAGCGAAGCGCCTCAACGACGCCGCGTACACGGCGCTGGGCCGGATCGACATCCTGGTGAACAGCGCGGGCGGCAGCCGCAGCCTCAAGCTGGATTCCGCCGAGGAAGAGTGGATGGAGCAGATGACGCTCAACTTCACGCGCGTCCGCCAGCTTGCGCTGCTGGTGGTACAGGGCATGATCAGGAACAACTGGGGCCGCATCATCAACATCAGCGGCAAGTCGGAGCCGTCCAACCTGTCCGGCGCGCCACCCGCGAAAGCCGGGCTGCACCTGTTCGCCAAAGCGCTGTCACGCGACGTAGGCAAGCATGGCATCACCGTCAACAGCATCGCGCCGGGCAAGATCATGAGCGAGCAGATCCGGCGCAAATACTCGCCCGAGCTGCGCGCGAATCAGTCGGCGAAAGAAATACCGGTGGGCCGTTATGGAGAGCCGGAAGAGCTCGCTGTGCTCGCCACCTTCCTGGCCTCGCCGCTGGCCTGTTACATCACGGGGACGGTGATTCCGGTGGATGGGGGGCTGCGGAAGTATGCGTATTAAGTGCTGGAAGCGAATACCCGCAGGAGCGTGATGCTACTCGGCGCGGCGCTTCGGGCCGCGCCCGTCTAAGCGGGAAGGCACGGCCCGGCTATTCGCACCACACGTCACACTTCTCACGAGTCCGCAGGTTTAGCAGCGTTGCGCTTGCACAAGCACCGTAAGGACTTCCATCGAGAAAAATGACTTCATCCCCCTCTTCCCACCCCAGACAGAATGTCTGGGCTTCAAATTTTTCTCCGTTTATGACGAAGAACTCATCGTTGTGAGCTACCTCAATCTCATAACTCTCGCGGCTTGGACTACGGCTCGGATTACCGGAACGCTGCCGAGGTGCACGAGATGTTCCGACAGGTGGTTTTTGCGGAACGGACTGAGTACCACGCAGCGCTGCTGACTCTCTTTCGACACATGAAATATATAGGCTCGGACCGAGGGATAGCGGACAGGTGTTCGACAACCATTGCTTTTGTTCTTTAGTAAGAGATGAAATATTCAAATGAGCATTTGCCAGAGCTGCATTTTCGCGAGTGAGGCAGCTAATGGCCAGAGATGGGCCAAGGGAGTCAGGACAACTGCGTATTACCCAAGCCTGCAACTCAGGCCTGAGACGCGATAGATCCGGTTTGCCACGCGAAGCGGCGGACGCTTCCCGCACAATACAGGTCGACCAGAGAGACGGGCCAAGACTACGAGGACATGAACGATTAACCCAATCGCGCATGTCTTGTTGAAGTTTGGATAGGGCAACGTCTGGGCTTTGAGCTACAGCCGTTTGAACTATCAGAATAGCAACAATTGTGAAGGTCTTCGTTAGCAAACGCATGGTGATTTCCCGCATCTAACGTCCCCGCCCACCGGCGCGCGCGCCGAGCGATACATGCAGCAGACAGCGGCACCGCGCGCGTCCGTGAGCGGCATGCTTTTAGGGCGCATCCCACTTGGAGACATTTTCTTTCACTCCTTCTATGAAGCTCTCAAATGCGTCCGCAAGACTTACTCGGCCGGCAACCTCTTTGTTGTATGCCTCTACCTTTCCTTTGTCGAAAGCAGCACCAACATAGATACCCGGCTCAGAAAAGGAGATTTGATTTGCGAGTGTCAACCGACTGATGTGGCTGTACTTATGATAGAAGTTCTGTCCATTCTTCATGGGCTCCGCCGCGTTCGCCTTTAGACCCAACTTATCCCAGTTCCGAAGGACGTCCCGCACTGCATCGTTGCTGGAATACTTATCCGCGACAAAGCGATCAAGGAACCCCAAATTCTTGCCTGAACACAAGAGGGCCAAGGCAATTGATTCCACGACCTGACGGAATAGATTGCCGGCGGCAACAATATGTCCGGACAGGAATAGTTTGAATGACAAGACGTGCAATGTGATGGCTGCATAGGACAGTGCCGCTACGTAGCCGCGCTTCTCGTCTTTTGCGTCACTGTCGAGAGGTCTCCATGCAACTATGGCGCGGGCCATAGCCTCGGAAAACCTCTTTGCGTCGGCGTCGTACAGTTTGACGTACTCTGAACGGACCTCAGAATCGTCGGACAGGAGTTCCTTGTAGATGGTGTCGCGCGCTTGCTCGAACGTTTCCATCCAGGCGCCCTAACTAGTAACAGATGTAATTGCAGAGCATGCTAAAACCATATACCTGTATATGCAATCATCTATCTATATAAGGCACTACGTAAGAGCAAATGGGTTTTCCCATATACCCATATACAAGTCACAATCCAGTACAAGCCTCGCTTTTTAAGTGAGGCCGCAACCCTTCACCGCTTCGGAATCGTCCAGAAATGAATCGCCCGGTCGCGCGCGTTCACGTGCACATACACGGTGCGCTCGGGCTTCCAGTCGCCCATGTCGTGAAGGTGCGAGACGATGCGCGTGCCGGGCTTCAGGTCGGCGAGCAGCTTGGGGCGCAGTTGGAGGTTGATGTGCGGCCACAGGTAGAGCATCACCACTGTGGCGCTGCTGATGTCGCTCTTGAACAGGTCCTGGTTCAGGAATTCGATGCGCCCGGCCACGCCGGCCTTGCGGGCGTTCTCGCGGGCTTCGGCGATGCGCTGCGGATCGATGTCCACGCACACGCCGCGGGCGCCGCGCTCCTTCACCGCGGCAATGACGATTCGCCCGTCGCCGCAGCCCAGGTCGAACACCACGTCGCTTGCGCCCACCTTCGCCATGTCCAGCATGGTCTGCACCACCGGCGTGACTGAAGGCTCGTAGGGAACGTCGGGTGCACGCAGCGGCTCGGTTTGAGCATGCGCCACGGTCACGGCCATCGCCAACAGGAGACCAGCGATCAGTAATCTGCCGTTCATCGTTGCTCCTTCATTGTGCACATCAGCATGGAACTCATCTAAAAACCTTCCCTCACCCCTAACCCCTCTCCCCGAGGGAGAGGGGAAATTCTCCCTTCTCCGGCCTCGAGAAGAGCCGAGACGGCTTGTAGCTACCTGCCACCCGCCGCCCGCAACACATCCGCCACGGCGCCGTGGCCACGCTTCAGCGCATGCGCCAGCGGCGTCACGCCATCGCGATCCGCGAGATTGACCTTCGCACCGCGCGCCACCAGCAACTTCGTAATCTCGATGTAACGCGGCCCGCCGTCGCCGAGGATCACGGTCTCCAGCAGCGCGCTCCAGCCGAGATTGTTGATGAAATCCACGTCAATGTTCGTTTTCAGCAGCTCGCGCACGGTTTCGACATGGCCGTGGTGGCAGGCAGGGATTAGCGCATTGCCGCCATAGCGGTTCACCACCTTGAAGTCCGACCGGCTGCGCGTGCCGGCGAGGATGAGCTTCAGGATTTCGAGGCGGCCTTCGGCGCCGGCATACAGGAAGGGGCTGTCCTGGATCGTGTCCTGCGCGTTGACGTCCGACCCGGCTTCGATCAGCAGGCGCGCCGCTTCGACGCGGTTGGCATGCGTGGCGGCGAGCAGGGCCGTGCGACCTCGCGCATCGCGCGCGTTCACGCTGACGCCCGAGGCCAGCAGCCGCTTCACCTGCGCGGCGTCACCCGCTTCGGCCGCGGCGATGAGTGCGGCATCCGCGCCCGTTGCGGTCCCGGCGGCCCGCACCGATGGCACAAGGATCATTGGCAGAACACACAGCATCACCGCCAGCCAGCGCTGCATTGCCCGCATGCCTGAAGCCTCAGCCCGCGAAAAACGCCCGGTGCCCGCTCAGCGCGAGATTGAGGCAGAGCAGGATCTCGACGGCGAGCACGGTGAAGGTGAGCGCCATGCCGATCACGCGGCGCTTCAGGCTGTAGGAAAAGGACAGCGTGTAGCCGTGGATCAGGCGCGCGACCAGCAGCACCACGCCGAGCGCATGCAGCACATAGACCGAGGTGTGGCCCTGTTCCAGCATGACCATGAGCAGCAGCGCGAGTGGCACGTATTCCGCAAAATTGCCATGCGCGCGGATCGCGGCCAGCATGTCGGGATTGCCGCCATCCCCGAGGCTGGTCTTCGTGCTGGTGCGCATGCGGATGACGCGCACGCTCAGCACCACGTACCACAGCGTCAGCAGGGCCGCGTACAGCGGGGTGACAAACAGGAATCCATTGCCCATGTCGTTTCCTTTCGCCTCCTCAGGTTGTGAGGGGCATTGTGCCAGTTGCGGCCGCCGCGCGCGGCCGGAATCGTTTCAGCCAAGCTGCAGCGCCCGCACCATGAGCGATACGCCGGTGATCAGCAGCACGATCTCCACCAGGCGCACCAGCATCTCGCGCGACATGCGCTTGAAGAGCTGCGAGGCGACGGCCACGCCGGCAAGGCCTGCGGGGATGACTGCAATCACGCTGATCAGCACGCGCATGTCCACCAAGCCCGTGACGATGAAGGCAATGCAGCGCATCGAGATACTGAAGATCGCAGTCATGGTCACCGTGGCGCGGTACTGCTCTTTCGTGAGCGGGCGATGGCTGAGATAGATCGCATAGGGCGGCCCGCCTGCGCCGAACAGCGTGCTGGTGATGCCGCCTGAAAAGCCGGCGAGCGTCGCCCAGCGCTGGCTGATGATGCGGCGGTCCTGGCGGGCCAGGAGGCCGTAGAGCGCAAACGCCGCCACGAAAAAGCCCAGGGCCAGCATGCCGCCGCGACGCGGCAGGTTCACCAGCAGCCCGACGCCGATCAATGTGCCGACCAGCGTGAAGGGCACCATGCGCATCACTTCCTCTTTCACCGCGAGGCGGGGATTCTCCAGGCCGACGCGCAGCGCATTGACGAGGTCGGCGAGACCGAACACCGCCAGCGAAAACGGCAGCGGCAGGAAATGCGAGGACACCGGAATCGTGAGCAGCGCCGAACCGAAGCCGGTGATGCCATAGATCAGCGCGCCGCCAAACGCGAGCGGCACCAGCCACAGCAGGAACTCCCAGGATTCGGTCATGGCATCTTCGGGTCAGGGAGGCCCAAAGATACTCCATCCGCCCTCAGGCGGCGTTCGCGACGGCGGCGCCCCTACCAGGCGGCGTTCGCGACGGCGGCGCCCCTACCAGCCGGCGTTGCGCGCGGGTAAGGGCTCCCGGATTGTTTCGGCCCCGACATGCGACACCGACCAGCGCCCATCGATGCACTCGAACGCCAGCGGCGTGGCGTTCTGGATCATTGACTGCGTTACTTCCAACCCCAGGCTGAAGGCCAGCACATACAGGTTGCCGCCATGGGCGACGACCAGCGTATGCGCCGGATCGGACAGCGTCGCCTCCAGCACGCGCTGGGTGCGCCTCACGAATTCCAGGAGGCTCTCCCCGCCGGGCGGATCGCGCCGCCAGTCGAGGTTCGCCGACGAGGTGCCGACCCAGTCGCCGAACCAGCGCTCCCGGAGCGCCGGATCGGGCTGCGGCGGCACATCGCACCGGCCGGCAACGATGGTGGCCGTCTCCCAGGCGCGCTGCATGTCGCTGGCGCAGATGCGCTCGATACCCACCTCACGCAGCAGGCTGGCCGCCGCTTCCGCCTGTGCACGGCCATGCTCGTTCAGGCTGATCTCCTCGGGCTGGAACACCTTGAGCACATTGCCCTCGGTCTCGCCATGGCGCAGGAAAACAAAACGCTGCACTGACAGCGCAAATGGATGCGCCGTGGCCAGGTCGCGCAGCGCATGCAGGCCGCTCGCGGCCATGCGCGCCTGCCAGGCCTCGGTGCTGAGCGTCGGGGACATCAGCGACATTGCTGCACTGCTCATTGGGTTCCCCCTCGTGAAAAGCGCGTGGCAATCCGGCGGCCATCCTCGCCAAAGGCCACCACATGCCGCGCGTCGGCGGTGAATTCGATCGCGCCAGTGCAGGCCTTGAGGGCACCGCCGACCCGCGAGATCAGCAGGTCGCCCGGCACGGTGCGTGCATACACCAGCGTTTCAGCCCCGAGGTTCTCCAGCCGCTGCAGCGTGGCCGGAAAGCGCAAAGCCGTTCCACTTGCAGGGGCGCCCTTGCCTGCAGCATTGGCAACCGCGAGATGCTCGGGCCGGATGCCCAGGCTGTGCGCCGAGCCCAGCGCTTCGCGTAGTTCATCGGTCAGGGTCGCGAACGCCAGCAACTGCGCGGCCGGCGCGATGTTCATGGCCGGGCTGCCCAGGAAGGACGCCACGAAAGTGTCGGCCGGCTGCTCGTACACCTCCATGGGCGGCGCGTACTGCAAGAGCACGCCGTGGTTCATCACGGCAATGCGGTCGGCCATGGTCATGGCCTCCACCTGGTCATGCGTCACGTACACCGTGGTCACGCCCAGCGAACGCTGCAGGGCGCGAATCTCGCTGCGGGCCACCGAACGCAGCTGCGCATCGAGGTTCGACAGCGGCTCATCGAACAGGAACACCTCCGGATCGCGCACGATGGCGCGGCCCACCGCCACGCGCTGGCGCTGCCCGCCGGAGAGCTCGCGCGGGCGGCGCTGCAGCAGCGGCTCGAGGCCCAGCATGGCAGCCACGCTTCGCACGCGCGTTTCGATCTCGGCTGCCGGCACGCCGCGCAACCGCAACGCAAAGCCCATGTTCTGGGCTGCGGTCATGTGCGGATACAGCGCATAGTTCTGGAACACCATGGCCATGTTGCGGTCCTTCGGTGCCATGTTCGTGATGTCACGATCGCCGAGCAGGATGCGCCCGGAAGTCGGCGGCTCGAAGCCGGCCAGCATGCGAAGCGACGTGGTCTTGCCGCAGCCCGAGGGGCCGATCAGCACGGTGAATTCACCCTGCACGACCGTGAGATCAAGCGGTGCGACAGCCTGCGTCGCGCCGAAGGATTTTGATGTCTGGTCGAACCGGACGTGCGCCACACCGCTCATCCCTTCAACCCCGAATCCAGAAATGCGTCCATGACCTTCCTTTGCAGCAGCGCGAAGATGAGCAGGGCCGGCACGCTGGCCAGCGTGACCCCGGCCATCAGCGCGCCGTAGTTCGTGAAATCCTCTTCCAGGAAATGCCGGATGCCGAGCTGCAGCGTGCGCGAGGCATCGCTGCTGGTCACCAGCAGCGGCCAGAAGTATTCATTCCAGGTCTCGATGAACTGCACGATGGTCAGTGCCGCCAGCGCCGGCGTGAGGTTGGGCAGCACCACATGCCACAGCGTGCGCCAGGAACTCGCGCCATCCATCTCCGCTGCGTCGAACAGCTCGCGCGGAAAGCTGAGGAAGTGCTGCCTGAGGAAGAACACCGCGAACGGCGCGGCGAGGTTGGGCACGATCAGGCCCTGCCAGGTATCGAACCAGTCGAGGCGCGCGATCAGGATGTAGTTCGGGATCATGGTGAGCTGGTGCGGAATCATCATCGCCACCATCACCAGCGCGAACAGCGCGCCGCTGCCGGGAAACCGCCAGCGCGCAAACGCATAGGCCGCCAGCACTCCGACCGCCACCTGGCCCGCCACGCGCGGCAGCGTGGTGCCCACGGAATTGACGAAGTAATGCAGGAAATGTGTCTCGAACAGGATGGTGCGGAAGTTATCCAGCGTCGGATGCACGGGCCATGGCCGGAAGTCGAAGACCTCCGCCGGCGGCTTGAAGCCGGTGGCCAGCACCATCAGCATGGGCGCCAGCACCGACAGCGCAATGGCGAACAGCAGGATATGGAAGACCACGCGCCAGGACGGGCTCAGTTGCATGGACAGTTCATCTTCTGTTTGAACAAAGCCACGGCGCGCCTACTGCTCATAGTGCACATGGCGATCGAGGAATCGCAGCTTCGCGAGCGTGATGGCGAGCAGCAGCACAAGGATCACCACCGTCCCGGCCGCGCCCAGTCCCACATCAAAGGTGCGGAAGGTGTACTGGTAGACCATGTAGAACAGGTTCGTCGTGGCGTTGAACGGCCCGCCGCGGGTCAGGATGTCGATGGGCGTGAACACCTGCTGGATCGTGAAGATGCTGGTGGTCACGAGCACGAAGAAGGTGGTCGGCGTGAGCATCGGCCACACCAGGTGGCGCACCACCTGCCAGTCGCTCGCACCGTCCAGCCGCATTGCCAGGATCTGGTCGCGATTGATGCGGGACAGGCCCGCGAGGTAGAGCAGTATGTTGAAGCCCAGCAGCTTCCAGGTGGAGAGCGCCATGATGGTCCAGAAGGCGCCGGTCGGACTGGCGAGCACGTTCCCCGGCGGCAGCCCGAGCATCGCGCCCAGTTGCGTGACCAGGCCGCCGATCGGATTGAGCAGCCACAGGAACACCACCGAGATCACCACGAAGCTCACCAGCGTCGGCAGGAACAGCACGACGCGATAGATGCGCCCCGACGATCCCAGCGCCCAGATGCCGACTGCGAACGGCAGCGGCAGCAGCACCTTGAGCGGAATGGAGGCGAGGATGTAGTAAGCCGTGTTGCGCGCCGCGTCGGCGAACAGCACGCTGTCCACGAGGCGCTGATAGTTCGCGAGGCCCTCGAATTGCAGCGGCACGCCGGGATTGAGGTTCCAGCGCATCAGGCTCAGCCACACCGTGTTCAGAAGCGGCCAGTAGGTGAAGAGGCCCAGCAGCACGAGCAGGGGCAGCAGATAGACGAAGGGCGCCACCGTTCTTCGAACTGTCAGCACGTTCGGTCCTGCCAGCCCGCTGTGTTGCAAACCGTCTCCTGATTT
The DNA here is from genome assembly GCA_903928055.1 of uncultured beta proteobacterium. Classification (GTDB taxonomy): domain Bacteria; phylum Pseudomonadota; class Gammaproteobacteria; order Burkholderiales; family SG8-39; genus CAIYPG01. Next base: position 20,403 of record CAIYPG010000059.1, read on the forward strand.
CTCGGCGAAGGGTTCGATGGGGTTTCGGCGGGGCCTAGCGCTTCGCGCAGCCCATGGCCGTGTTCATCCGCGCCACGGCCTCGGGCACCAGCTTCAGCGCCTGGCCCTGGTTCGCCCACAGCGAGTCCATGAGGTTGCTGACGATGGTCTGCGCCTCGAGCGCGCCCTTCTCGCCCCAGGTGGCCGTGGGCACGGTGTCGGACATCTGCGCGATCACCGGCTGCACCAGCGGGAAGGAACTGACGTACTTCGCCATGTCCGGATCGGACAGCGGGTTCTTCGACAGCGGCATGTAGCCGCTTTCGCGCGACCAGCGATTGGCGATCTTGCGATCGGACAGGTACGCCAGCAGACGCAGCGACGCATCGCGCCGCGGACCGGCCGGCGAATACATCATCAGCGCCGCGCCGCTGTTGGGCGTCTTGCGCTTCATGCCTTCCTTGAACACCGGGTAGTTCGCCACGCCCAGTTCGAAGCGTCCCTTGGTGCTGGCAACGGTTCCGCCCAGCGATGCACTCGAGGTGATGTACATCGCGAGCTGGCCGGAATTGAACGCCGCCTGCATCTGCCGGTCTTCGGCCACCGGCATCACCTTGTACTTCACAACCAAGTCCTGCCAGAGCTGCACGCCGGCAATGCCCGCGGGTTCGTCAAACAGCGCGCAGCGGCCATCGCCCGACAGATACTTGCCGCCGGCATTCGTGACCATCAGCATCGTGCCGTAGTCGCGCATCGCCGCATGCAGGTGGCCCATGCCCATGACACCGGTCTTCTGCTTGATCACGAGCGAGGCCTGGATCACCTCGTCCCAGGTGCGCGGCGGCTGCTCCGGGTCGAGTCCGGCCTTGCGGAACAGGTCCTTGTTGTAATAGACCATCGGCGTGCCATAGGCGTGGGGCACGGCATAGACCTTTGTGCCGACCCGGCCGATGTCGAGGAATACCGGCAGGTAGTTGTCGAGGAACTTCGCCTTGGCCGGCTCCGCATTCAGCGGCACGGCGGGCGTGTTGTTCAGGAAGTGGATCATGTTCTTGCCGATCACCGTGGCGACATCGACCTGGCGCCCTGCGGCCAGCGCCGCCTGCAGGTCGGCGGTGATCTGCTCGGACTGCGAGAAGATGTCCTTGATGCGGATGTCCGGATTTTTCTGCTCGAACTCGTTCAGCAGCCGGCGGAAGGCCTCGTAGTTGCTGCCGGTCTGGTAGTGATAGAGCGTGATCGTGGTTTCCGCATGCGCTGCGCCCGCCGTGATCAATGTCAATGCGGCAATCAATGCAGAAGCCGCCGCCTTCAAAGCCGAGCGCCAAGTCGTCATGGTCCGTACCCGCCTTTCGTGATTTCACTGCCAGTGAAAGTGCGGCGATTCTGTTCTTTGCCTGTTACAGAACCGTGACTGTTTTGTGATGTGTGTTTCAACAAGCTGTAACACGGCAGCCCTAGCATCGCCTCGATTCCGCCGCGTCATCAGACGCATCCGACCCTCGAGGAGACGCAATGCGCATAGCCCTGGTTACCGACAGCCATCTTTCACCGGCCGCAACGGCATTCAATGACAACTGGCGCGCCGTGGGCCGCTACATCGGCACCACCGGCGCCGACCTCACGGTGCATCTGGGCGACATCACCGTCGATGGCGCAGCCGACGCCTCGCAGTTCGACCACGCCAACAGCCTGAGCCACGACTGGCCGACGCCGATCCGCTATCTGCCCGGCAACCACGACATCGGTGACAACCCGCCGGGCCCCGGCGTGCCGGCCAAGCATCTGCTCGACCCGAAGCGCCTCGAGGAATACCGCGTCGCGCTGGGCAGCGACTACTGGTCGTTCGACATTGAAGGCTGGCGCGTGGTCAGCCTCAACGCGCAGCTGTTCGGCACCGACACGGCCGACGAGGACGCGCAATGGAGCTGGCTCGCGGAGACGCTGTCCGGAAATGCCGGACGGCAGATCGTGCTGATGCTCCATAAGCCGCTGTTCCAGTCGACGCCGGGCGATGTGGCACCGCATATCCGCTACGTGCCGCTGGCACAGCGCCGCCAGCTTTTCGGGTTGTTCTCTGCAGTGCCATTGAAGCTCGTGGTGAGCGGACACACCCACCAATACCTCGACCGCATCTTCGATGGCGTGCGCCATGTGTGGCTGCCATCCACAGCCTTCTACCTGCCCGACGGGATGCAGGAGCGGGTCGGTGAAAAGGTCACGGGGCTGGGCATGCTCGACCTGCATGCCGATGGTTACCACTTCCATCTGGTCTGCCCGGAAGGCGTGCAGCGGAACAACATCCTCGACCACCCGATCTATCCGGGCATTGCCGAGACACGCGCGCGGCTGATGGCGGAAAGCCTGGTTCGCGCCGCCTGAACACGCCCGACCGGACCCCGGATCGGATGGGTGCCCTTAGAATGCCGCATGTTCAACGATCTATTGCGGCGTCTGGGACTGATCAGCGCCAGGGCCACGGAACCGGAAGCGGTGGTCGAGGTGAAGGACGACCTCGCCGACATTCCGGCGCTGGTGCAGGACGGCCGCGCCGCTGAAGCCGAGGCGCGGCTGCGCGCCTGCCTCGCGCGCGATGCCCGCCATGTCGATGCGCTGCACTACCTCGGGCTGATCTGCCATCAGTCCGGCCGCCACCTCGAGGCCGTGCGCCACATCCGCGAGGCGGCCAGGCTCGCGCCAGACGCGGCCTTCGTGTACGCCAACCTCGCCGAGGTCCTGCGTGCCACCGGCGACATCGGCGGTGCCGAGCAGGCGGTGCGTGAAGCATTGCGGCTGAATCCGGAGCAGCCCGCGGCGCAGTTCAACCTCGCGGTCGTGCTCTCCGCGCGGCAGGCGCATGCCGATGCGCTGGAGCCGGCGCTGCGCGCGCTGGCCGCGAATCCTGAATGGCCGCAGGCGCTGATGCTCGCGGCGAACCTCTACATCGCACTCGATGAACGCGCCAAAGCGCAGGAACTGCTCGACCGGGCCTATGCGCTGCAGCCGGACGATCCGGCCACGCTGGTGACGACGCTGCGCAACCGCGCGTGGATGTGCGACTGGCGCAGCGATCGCGGCCCTGGCCATGTGAACCTCGCGCCCTTCATTGCAATGCTGGAGCGCTGGGCGAAAGACCCGCGTGATGCGGCGTTCGATTCGCTGAATCCGTTTGTGGCGTATGAGTATCCGGTGTCGCAGGGGTTGAGGGATGCGGTGACGCAGGGGTATGCGGGGCGGATGGTTGAGAGTGTGTTGGGGGGAAAGCCGCCCCCTCCCTATCCCTCCCCCGCAAGCGGGAGAGGGGAAAAACTTCGCGTTGGTTACGTGTCGGCCGACTTCCACCGGCATCCGACCATGCACCTGATGCGCGGGCTGTTTGCGCTGCATGACCGCAGCCGCTTCGAGATATTTGCCTATTCGATGGGGCCGGATGACGGCAGCGATTACCGGCGCGAAGCGGTTGGAGGCGTGGATCATTTCATCGACATCCAGGGCGAAACGGCGCAGCAATCCGCCGAACGCATTCGCAAGGATGGCATCCACATCCTCGTTGATCTCAAGGGCTACACGCACGCGGCGCGGCCGGAGATCTTTGCGCTGCGGCCGGCACCGCTGCGCGTGGCCTGGCTGGGCTATCCGGCCTCCACCGGCCGCGGCATCAATGATTACGCCATCGTCGATGCAGTCAGCGCGCCGCCGGAGCAACAGGCGCATTGGGGCGAACAACTGGTGCGGCTGCCGCACAGCTACCAGGTCAATGACCATCGCCAGCCCATTGCGCCGCTGACGCCGGAACGCAGCGCGCTTGGCCTGCCCGCATTGGAACGTGACGGGAAGGGCTTCGTGTTCGCCTGCTTCAACCACCTCTACAAGATCGAGCCGCGCATGTTCGCGGCGTGGATGCGCATCCTGGCGCGCGTGCCGGGCAGCGTGCTGTGGCTGTACGAAAGCAACGCCGCCGCACGTGACAACCTGCGAATGGAAGCGACCGCATGCGGCATCGATGCGGAGCGGCTGGTGTTCGGCCCGACGATGGCGAAGGCGGAACACCTGGCGCGATTGCGTCAGGCTGGGCTCATGCTCGACACGCTGTGGATCAACGCCCACACCGGCGCGAGCGATGCGCTGTGGGCCGGCGTGCCGGTGCTGACCTGTCCGCAGGACACGTTTGCCTCGCGCGTCGCTGCGAGCCTGGTGACCGCCGCCGGCCTGCCGCAACTGGTGTGCGGGAGCCTTGAGGATTACGAGGAAATGGCGGTGCGCCTCGCGACGCAGCCTGACGAACTGAGAGCGCTGCGCGAACACCTCGAGTCGCAGCACGAACGCCTGCCGCTGTTCGACACACCGCGCTTTGCACGCAACCTGGAGCGGGCGTTCGAGGAGATGTGGCGGCGGCAGGTTGCAGGGGAGAAGCCGCGGGGGTTTGCGGTGGAAGAACCCGGCGGCTCGTAATCTCAAATCCCCCCCCATCCCCCCCTTTGACAAGGGGGGAGCGTGATGCACGCAGATTTACCCCCGTGATAAAGGGAGCCGACCCGGCACAGCCGGGCTGGGAAATTTTCGGTGGAAGAACCCGGCGGCTCTTGATCTCAAATCCCCCCATCCCCCTTGTTAAAGGGGGCCGACCCGGCGCAGCCGGGCGGGGGGATTTCGCGGAAGGTAATACCGAATCAGGTCTCTGCCACTACCGGGCTCTTCAACACACCGAGTTTGCTGATCTCCACTTCCACCACGTCGCCTGCGACCATGTCGAGCGTGGGCTCGTCGGTGCCCATCCAGATCATGTCGCCCGGATAAAGCGTGTTGTAACGCGTGATCGTGGCAATTGTTTCTTCCACGCCGAACAGCATGTCATTCGTCCGGAAGCGGCTCACTTCCTTGCCGTTCAGGCGCACCGTGGTCATCAGGTCGTTCAGGTCGCCGATGTCGGTTTCGATGTAGGGGCCCATGGGCTTGAAGGTGTCGGCATTCTTGCCGCGCCAGAACGTGCGGTCGCCGCGCTGCCAGATGCGCTCGCTCACGTCGTTGCCGATCGTGTAGCCGAACACGCAGGACAGGGCATCGGCTTCGGACACATGCTTCACCTTCTTGCCGATGATCACGACCAGCTCGCCTTCGTACTGCAGCTTGCCCGCCGAGTCGCGCGGCACGACAATGGATTCGCCCGGACTGATCAGCGCATTGTTCGCGCGATAGCCGATGTCCTGCTGCGAGGGCAGCTCCAGCGGCTTGCCGGTGCGCTCGGCCATCTTCTTGCGATGCGTGATGTAGTTGAGGCCCGCGGCATAGAAGGTCGGCGGCACCAGCGGATAGAGCAGTTTGACATCGGCCATGCGCACGTGGTTGCCGGTCTTCTTGTGCTCGCCATAGGGCACGCCTTCGTATTCGGCCACCTTCTCGCCCTCAACGAGGCCGTAGCCAACCTTGCCCTTGAGTTCGTATCTGATCCACTTCATTGCATCTCCTCCGATTGATTTTTTTGTTGATGCGCCAAATCGCTTTCCCTCACCCTCGATCCCTCTCCCCGAGGGAGAGGGAGGATAGGTCCTTCTCCATTGGAGAGAAGGGTGGGGATGAGAGAATTTCTTATGTCGCTGCCTCCGAAACCGCATCGGCTTCAGCCTTGGTCATTGCCTCGAACAGTGTTTCGGCTTCCTGCGCGCCGGACACGCCGACGGCGCCATTGAAAATGAAAAACGGCACGCCGCTGATGCCAAGCTTGCGTGCCTGCGCCTCGTGGCCCGCCACCTGCTCGCGCGCCACTTCACTGGCGAGGCATTCGCGTGCCGCCGCCTCGGGAATGCCAGCCTCAACCGCCAGGCGAACCAGCGTCGCCTCGTCGGTGAAGTTCTGGCCTTCGATGAAGTAGGCGTTGAACAGTATTTCCTTCAGGTCGTGCTGCACGCCATGTTCAACCGCCAGCGCAATCAGGCTGTGCGCCGCCAGCGTGTTGGGCTGGCGAACCATCTTGTCGAACGCGAAGGGAATGCCGACGTCGCGGCCTACCGCCGAAACGCGCGCATAGATTTCGCCGACATTTTTCGAGCCGAACTTGTTCGCGAGATATTCGCTGCGATCCACGCCTTCGGCGGGCATGTCCGGATTCAGTTGGAAGGGCCACCAGCGCACCAGCGGTTCCGGCTTGTCGGGAAACGCCTCCCGGTACAGCGCGAGCGCGCCTTCAATGCGCCGCTTGCCGATGAAGCACCAAGGGCAGACCACGTCAGAAATGATGTCGATCGACAGTGCCATGGGATTTTCTTTCCTGCTAGGATGCAGCACACCAGGTTTTTTGAAAGTCTCCCCCCGATACAAATAGCAAAGAGGGGACGCGGGAGTTTCCTCCCTCATTTCCAACCCATTTTAAGCCCGCACGGCACCGCCCGTCCGGCCGAGATTCATGAACGCCTATTCCTTTCTGACCCGCAGTTCCGCAGCACACGGCGATGCCGTGATCATCCGTGAAAACGCAAAGACCTTTGCTTACGCCGACCTTGCACGCGAATCGGCGCGCCACGCCGCGCTGTTCGCCAGCCTGGGCCTCGCGCCGGGCGAGCGCGTCGCCGCGCAACTCGATGGTTCCGCGCAGTCCCTGTTCCTCTACTTCGGCGTGCTGCGTGCCGGCCTGGTGTTCGTGCCGATTCCGCCCGCAGCCGGCGATGCGGAAACCGCACGCATCGTCGGCGACGCGGCGCCGCGCATCATCGTCTGCGCACCGGACGGAGAAGCCGCCATGCGGGGCCGCGCCCGCGGCCTGAAGGATGTCAGGGTGTACACGCTGGGCTCATCTGGCGACACTTCGGGGACGCTGCATGCCGCCCTGCCGGCGAGCGCTGAATTTGCCGCCGCTGCGCGCAGCGAAGATGACCTCGCCCTCATTCACTATGCACCGGGCCGTCCTGGCGTCATGCTCAGCCACGCGAACCTCACCGTGAATGCCGCCGCGCTCGCCACGGCCTGGGGCATCACGGCAAGCGACACACTGCTTGATTGCCTGCCGGAGGCGGAACTTGCGGTGCTGAATGCCGTGGTGCTGGCCGGTGCGAGTATGCGCATTGATCGCCGGCCCGACGTGAAGCGCCTGATCAACCGTCTTGCTGACGAGACCGTGCTGCTGGGCACAGCGCATCTGTATGAACAACTGCTGGCCGACCCGGCGCTGACCGCCGAGGCATGCCGCCCCCTGCGCCTGTGCATTGCAAACGGCGCGCTGCTCACCGCGGCAACCTTCAATGCCTTCCAGTTGCGTAGCGACCATGCGCTCGTTGCGTATTACAGCGTGGCCGAAGGCGGCATCGTCACTTCAAGCCCGCTGGATGGCGAGCGCCGCGCCGGTAAGGTCGGCTTGCGGCTGCGGGAGCACAAACTCCGTGTGGTCGGCCCGAACCTGAAGCCCATGCCCTTCGACCACGTGGGCGACATCGTGCTGCAGGGACCGAACGTGTGCAAAGGCTACTGGAACAACCCCGGCCTGACGGCGGCCGCCATCCAGCCCGACGGCTGGTTCCGCACCAGCGACACGGGCTATTGGGATGAGGACGGCTACATTACACTGGCGGACCGCGACTGAGAACGTAACGATTTCCCGGAGGAGAAAAGCATGCTCGACCCCAAAGTGTTTCCCTACATGTGTTTTGTCCGCTTCGACCTGATCTGCAAGGAGTTCGATGCGCAGTTCAATGTCTATTTCGACGACCACATCCGCGAACTGGCGGCGCGCAAGGGCTACGGCCCGGCATGGCGCACCAGCGAGATGCGCGGCGCCGACAACGAGGGCCTGTTCGAGCAGGAGTACCAGCAGATCTACACAATCAACGATCCGGAGCTGTTCCAGTCCTTTCCGCACAAGCCGCAGCCGGCGGTGACCGAGAAGATACCGTTCCGCCGTGACATGACGAACTGGGGCCGGGTGTTCTACCGCCTGCTGTCCTTCACGGAAAAGGACGTTCGCCCCGGCCGCTGCCTGGCGCGCATGGAAGTGAGCTTCAAGGGCTCGGGCGCGAAGCTGAAGCAGTTCGAGAGCGATCACGAAAAGCATGTGCGCCGCATCGCCAAGCTGCCCGGCGTGCATCGCGCCTGGCAATTGAAGTTCCTGCCGCATAAGAACCAGATCCTCGAAAGCCCGGCGGGCAACTACATGGCGATGTTCGAAGTGGACGCGCCCGAGAACATTTTCGATCCCAGCCTCAATGCCGATCGCATCGCCTGGGAAGGCAAGTACGCGCCGGAATTCGCCGGCCGGCATTTCGCGAAGCTTCGCTGCTTCACGCCGCGGATCGATTGAAGGCGCGTTGATTCCGTTCATGGTTCGGTCCTTCGAATAACTCAGGATCACCACGAACGGAATCAACCCGTCACCGTTCGTCCTGAGCCTGTCGAAGAACGGGCAATGGATATGATCAATATTAAATATTGATCATTTATCCAAGAGCATTTACGGAATAATTGTAATCAGTAAAATTCCCGACATTGCCCACCCCCGGCCTGCCCATCCTGTATTCCTTCCGCCGCTGCCCGTACGCGATGCGCGCCCGGCTGGCGATTGCGGCAAGCGGGCAGCGCTGCGAACTGCGCGAAGTCGTGCTGCGCGACAAGCCACAAGAGTTGCTCGCCGCCTCGCCCAAGGGCACGGTGCCGGTGCTCGTGGATGCCGATGGCCGCGTGCTCGAACAAAGCCTGGACATCATGCGCTGGGCACTGGCGCGCAACGATCCGCAGCAATGGCTTGCGCCTGAAGAGGGCTCGCTCGAGGACATGCTGGCGTTGATTGCGCGCTTCGACAACAACGACGCCGGATTCAAGTTCCACCTTGATCGCTACAAATACGCCAGCCGTTACACGACCGACGCAAACGCCAGCCGCAGTAACAATGCTGAGGCACTCGATTCGATTCTTTCCCTCACCCCAACCCTTCTCCCCGGGGGAGAGGGGCTTTTCTCCCTTCTCCCCCGGGGAGAAGGGCCGGGGATGAGGGAAAATTTCAAGGCGACCCATGACGGGAACGCACATGCCCACCGAGCGGCAGCTTCAATGTATCTTGATGCGCTCGAAACGCGTCTCGGCCATTCGGCGTTTCTGTTCGGGGCTCGCGTATCGCTGGCCGACATGGCGATCGCGCCCTTCGTTCGGCAATTCGCGATTGCAAACGCTGCGCGGTTTGAAGCACAGCCCTGGCCGCGGCTGCGCGCCTGGCTCGCGGCGCTGCTTGATTCGCCGCTATGGAATGGCGTGATGCAGAAGTTTCCAGCGTGGCGTGCAGGTGAAGCGGGCGCGATGTTTCCCTGAGCGGGTTCCTTCCACGATCCAGCGCACGACACTTCGCACGACCCATGGCGTGGTCACATAACCAAACGCAATTCACACTGGCAGCCAGAACGCCGCGCTTCAGCGTAATATCACTTCACAAAGGCTGATTCACGAACAGCCTGCGGACGGCTCCACGCCGCTTCGCCCGTCGCCAGTCATTCATTCCAATGACAGCGACAACATCGATCAACGAGGAGAAACCATGAGCGCAGTCATGAAGGATCTGTCCGAGCGCGACGACGACCGTCGCATGCTGGCCGATGCGGTCAACACCTTTGTCGAACGTGCTACATCAATCAAGCGCGTGCGTGCACTGCGCAACACCGACCCCGGCTTTGATCGCAACCTGTGGTCGAGCATCGCCGAACAGGGCTGGCTGGGCATCCATGTCCCCGAGCAGTACGGCGGGCAGGGGCTGGGCTTCACCGAACTGGGCATCGTCGCGCGCGGCCTCGGTGGTGCGCTGATCCCCGAGCCGGTCACGGCTTGCGCGGTGCTCGCCACCGGCGCACTGCTGCATGGCGACAACGAGGCGCTGAAAAAGAAGCTGTTGCCGCAGATGATCGAGGGCAAGCTCATGGTGTCGCTGGCCTGGCAGGAGAGCCTCGCGAGCACGAACCTCAAGGCTGAACTGAAAGCAACGAAGAACGCGCAGGGCTTTGCGCTGAACGGCACGAAGCGCTTCGTCACGCCGGCCGCGGGTTCGGATGGCTTCATTGTCTCCGCCGTGGAAAGCGGCAAGACCGGCCTCTATTACCTGCCCGCCAATTCCAAAGGTGTGGAAATCAAACTCGAGCGCCGCGCCGACGGCACCTCGTGCGGCCTCGTGACTTTTGCGGACGCTCAGGTCGCCGCCGATGCCGTCGTGGCCTCGGGCGCCGTCGCGGATGCCGCGCTCAAGCGCGCCATCGACGAAGCCACGGTGATCGCCAGCGTCGAGCTGCTCGGCTGCCAGGCCAATGTGCTGGAGCTGACGCTCAATTACATGAAGACCCGCGTGCAGTTCGGCGTGGCGATCGGCAGCTTCCAGGCACTGCAGCACCGCGCCGTGGACCTGTGGATCCAGAAGGAACTGTCCGGCGCGCTCGTTGATCACGTGGTGGATGAGATCGACAACGGCTGCAGCGCCGACCGCCTCGCCGAGCTGGCCAGCCGCGTGAAGTCACGCTGCTCCGATGGCGGCATCGACCTCGCGCGCGATTGCATCCGCCTGCATGGCGCAATCGGCTTCACCGACGACTACGATGCCGGCCTCTACCTGAAGCGCTCGCTGGTGCTCTCGGCGTGGATGGGCAATGGCGCCGAACACCGCCGCCGCTTCGATGCCACGCGCAGCACCCACGCCAATGCCGAGGCCGATGCCAAGGCGCGCCTTGCGAAGATCAAGCCGGCCGACCTGCCGGGCAAGCCGGGCGAGCGCCCGCGCGACACCGACTGGAACGCGATCACCGACGAGCAGTTCCGCTACGAGGCCGCGATGTTCTTCGACAGGCATGTGCCCGAAGGCGTGCGCTTCACGCTCGGCCGGCCGGACAAGAACGACATCAAGTCCTTCATGGATGCCTCGACGAAGTACGGCTGGACCGCGCCGGCCTGGCCGCGCCAGTGGGGCGGCATGGGCCTCTCGCCCGCCAAGCAGGTGATCTTCGTGGAGGAACGCGAACGCGTCGGCGCTCCGCGCTTCTTCGAGCAGGGGCTGAACATGGCCGGCCCGATGCTGATGAAGTTCGGCAGCGAGGAGCAGAAGAAAAAATATGTTCCCGGCACCCTGACCGGCGAATACCTGTGGTGCCAGGGCTACTCCGAGCCGAACTCCGGCTCCGACCTTGCCAGCCTGCAGACGCATGCCGTGCAGGACGGCGACGACTGGGTGATCAACGGCTCGAAGATCTGGACCTCGGGCGCGCACGAGTCGAACCACATTTACATGCTGGCCCGCACCGACCGCGACGCGAAGAAGCAGAGCGGCATCAGCTTCTTCCTGATCGACATGAAGACACCCGGCCTCACCGTGCGCCCCATCGTCACGCTGCCCGGCGAACTCACGTTCTGCCAGACCTTCTTTGACAATGTGCGCGTGCCCTCGAAGAACATGGTGGGCCTGCCCAACCAGGGCTGGACGATCGCCAAGGGCCTGCTCGGCTTCGAGCGCCTGAACAGCGGCTCGCCGCGCCGCTCGCAATACGCCTGCATCAAGGCGCGCGAAGTCGCGCAGGGTCGCGGCCTGTGGGAGGACGCCGAATACCGCGCCAAGTTCACGAAGCTGGAAATGGACCTGTACGACCTCGGCATCGTGTTCGGGCAGTATGCCGATGTGATTTCCAGCGGCGGCAATCCGGGACCGGCAATCTCGCTCCTGAAGATCTGGGGCTCGGAGACGAACATGCGCTTCAACGGCCTCCTGATGGAAGCCGCCGGCGGCGCCGGCATGCTCGCCGGCAAGCAGGCGTTCGGCAACCACGAAGCCGACGTGCATTTCTCGTATTGCCAGATATTCCCGGGCGTCATCGCTTCGGGGACGAATGACATTCAGCGGAATGTGTTGTCGAAGCGGGTGCTTGGGTTGAACTGATTCGTTTCAGCTTCGACAAAAAAACCCCGCGGCGTGCTGCGGGGTTTTTTCTTGACCATTAATCCCGGTTGGTTCCCGATATCCCGAATACTGCGGAACTCATGCCTCCCCTTTGACGGTGTCTTGCGATACAAGCCCCAACTCCATCCCCTGTATCTGCAACGCCAGCACCTTGGAATAGAACCGCACCTGCGCCAATCCCCCGGCCAGGAACCACAGCCCCGGCTGCGGCGTGCGCCGCCACATGTTGTGCAGCTCCTGGCGTGACTCATCGATGCCCCAGACCGGGCCGATGCGTTCGGCGATTTCCGGACCGAGCAGCTTCGCGGCGATTTCGCGCTGGCCGAGGTAACCGGTGGCGGTGACGATGAGGTCGGCGGGCCGCGTGCTGCCGTTGCGCAGGCGCACACCGTTCGGCTCGAAGGATTCGATCTCGGAAGCCTGCAGCACTTTGACGCGGCCTTCGATGATGAGATTGGAGCAGCCCACGTTGAAGTAATAGCCGCCCCCGCGGATGGCGTAGCGCATCTGCCAGCTCACGCCATCCTCGCCCTCATCCACCCGGAAGCCGGCGGCCTTCAGCCCGTCGTGCAGGCTCCGGTCCATGTCCACGGCCATCCGGTTGGCCAGGCGACCGGCCTGCCGTGACAGCGCCATGGGCGTGCTGAGCACGCTCAGGTCGCAGTCTTCCACGCCGGGGCCTTCGAGATAAGGCGTATAGGGAAGCTGCGCGGTGGGCTCGACGTTCTGGACCATGGTCGGGCTGCGCTGCACCAGCGTGACCTGCGCACCCCGGGCCTCGAGCTCCTGCGCCACGTCGTGGGCGCTGGTGCCGGTCCCGAACACCAGCACCGGCCGCCCCGCCCAGGCCGTGCCGTCGGTGAATTCGCCCGAATGCAGCACAGTGCCGCGATAGGCCTCGATGCCTTTGATGTCCGCCTTGGCCGGCAGCGAGTTCACGCCGAGGGCCATGACGAGATGCCGCGGATGCAGCACGCGTTCGCCGCCGCCGGGCATGCGCAGCCGCACGTCCCAGCGCTGCGCGCGCTCGTCGTAGCGGCCGCCCATGAATTCGGTGCCGCACCAGACATTGATTTCCATGGCTACGACGTAGTACTCGAACCAGCCGGCCAGCATGTCCTTGGGGACGTAGTCGGGCCAGGTGTCGGGGAACGGCAGGTAGGGCAGGTGATTCACGTGCGTGCGGGTGTGCAGGGCCAGCGCGTGGTAGCGCGTGCGCCAGTTGTCGCCGACGCGCTCGTGGCGGTCGATGACCAGGGTATCGATGCCGAGCTGCCTCAGCCGCGCGGCCACCGACAGGCCGGCCTGGCCGGCGCCGACCACCATCACCGTCGGTTCACGGCCTTCGTAGGCGGCATCTGCGCGGCGCTGGTCGGTCCAGTTCGGCGCCCTGAAGTCGCGCGGCACAGTGTGGCTGCGATTACGCGGTTTGCGGAACTGCTCTTCATGGCCGCCGATGGCATCGAGCACGGTGGACAGGCTCCACGCCTGGCGCGGCGCGCCGTCGCGCTCGGGCCTGAGGCGCAGCACGCCTTCGCAACGACCTGCGGTAGTGTCGAAACGGAACAGCACCTCCAGTACCGTCTCACCGGCGCGCTTGACCTCGCGGGGCTGGGTGCGGGCCGGGTCGATGCGGAAGTCTTTCGGGGCAAGGCGCCCGGCCGAGCGCAGCAGCCCCTCGATCACCGCGCCGCGGCCCGACACGGTCTGCACGTCCCAGGTAAGGGCCAACAGATCGCGCCAGTGACAGTCGGCGAGGAAAAGAGTGGCGAGCGCCGCTGAATCCTGCTGCTCCAGGCACCGCTCGAATGTCGACAGCCACGTAGTGGCTTCCTTCAGCAGTTCATCGCCGGTCCCGGATGCCGCAGGCAGGACAGCGCGCTGCGCGCTCTGCAAATGCATGGTCTCCCCCTTGATAACAACGAATCCGGCGCGGATCACGCGAGTCGAGCTTACCAGTGACCGTGAGCGATGGTAATTCGAACAACTGCGGGTCTGATTGCGCCCATCTGCAAAGCAGGTTTGCGTACGCCTGTGCCCTTTCGGCAGGACTGGGGCATAGAATGGAAAAAAAAGCATGCCCGGGAAACGGTACGCGCATTGCAAGACAGCGAAGTCCAAAGGAGGCAGGAATGGCAGAGCAATTGACGCTACTGGCGTGCGGAGATGTGGGTCCCATACACGAGCCGGTAAAGGACTTCGCCGCCCTGGTGAAGTCGCAGTTGGGCAGCGCCGACATCCGCTTCGGTCAGGTCGAGCGGGTGTACTCGGAGAAGGGATCGCTCCAGGTGCATTCGGGCGGGGGCCACAGCCGTCTCAAGCCGCACATGGCGGATGTGTTCAAGGAATGTGGCTTCAACGTGCTCTCGGTGGCCAGCAATCACGCCATGGACTGGGGCGGCGAGGCGCTGCTGGATACCATCGAACTGCTCCGCAACCAGGGCTTCCAGGTCATCGGCGGCGGGCGCAACCTCGAAGAGGCGCGCAAGCCCGCCTTCATCGAAGCCAAGGGCGTGCGTGTTGCCATGCTGGCCTACTGCTCGGTGCTGAACGATGGATACGCCGCCGAAAAGGACAAGGTAGGCGTGGCACCGTTGCGTGCCCACACCTACTATGAGGCCCCGGAATACCAGCCCGGCGTGCCCCCCAGGGTGGTCACCGTGCCCTACGAGGAAGACATGGAGGGCATGGTCGAGGATATCGCCAGGGCGAAAAAGGAAGCCGATGCGGTGGTGGTGTCGCACCACTGGGGCATTCACTTCATTCCGAAGATGATTGCGGACTACCAGACCACGGCGGCCAAGGCGGCTTTCGATGCCGGCGCCGATCTCATTATCGGACATCACGCGCACGTGCCCAAGGCCATCCACGTCCATAACGGCAAGGTGTGCTTCTATTCCCTGAGCAACTTCATCATGAGCGCACCGGCACAAACTCCCGCCAAGGCCGCTGCGTTCAGGAAGAAGTTCGGCGTGGAACTGGACCCGGATTACCCGCACCTGGGTTATGGCACCGACGCCAAGCGCAGCCTGGTGGTCAAGGCGCTGTTCTCGAAGAAAGGCGTGGACAAGGTGTCCTTCCTGCCCACGCTGATCGACAAGCAGCTTCGACCCGAGATACTGAAAAAGGGCGACGCCCGCTTCGATGACATGGTGAAGTACATGGACTGGGCCTCCGAGGACTATGCGCACCGGTTCACAGTCCAGGGTGACGAAGTACTGGTCAGCGCCCCTGCTTGAAATGGCAATGCGAAGTTGATTTGACGCTGCGCTGACGGCGGCGCCCAAAGACCGCTTTGGAATGACGCTTTGAAATGAAATTGCCTGGAAGTCCCGCTGCACGCACGAGGCAGGCGTTTTCTTCCGGCGACCACGAAAGAATTCGAAACAGCAAACAAGGAGAACGGCTTGGAAACATCCGGCGGCATTTCTTTCATCGGCACTGGCGACATTGGTCCGGTTCACGGCCCCAAGGACGGGTTTCCCATCGAGTCCTACACCGAGTTGGTGCGCCCCACGATGCTGGCCACCGACCTGCGCTTTGGCAACTGCGAGCGTCAATATTCATTGCGCGGCGCAAATGCCCTGGGAGACAACATACAGGCGCACGGCCGCCAGCCGCCGGAGATGGCGAAAATCTTCACTGACTGCGGTTTCCAGGCAGTGACGATAGCGAACAACCACATGTGGGATTTCGGCCCGGATGCGTTGCTCGACACGCGTGCCCTGCTCATCAAGAACGGAATCCAGCCCACCGGTGCCGGCAAAAACCTGGCCGAGGCGAGAAAGCCCGCGATCGTCACCTGCAAGGGAGTCCGCGTCGGCTTTCTGGGTTATTGCGCGGTAACGCCGGAAGGCGGCGAGGCAGGCGCAGACAAGATCGGCATCGCCTCGCTGAGAATCAACACCCGGTACGAAGGGCGCGGCCCGCATGCCCCGGCGCGCGTCATCACCGAGCCAAACGAACAGGACATGGAAATGATCCTGGAGGACATCAGGACATTGCGTCCGCAGGTGGACGTGCTGATGCTGGCCTTTCACTGGGGCGTGATCTGGGTGCCGCGCGTCATCGCGGATTACCAGGTTGCGGTGGCGCATCGCTGCATCGATGCCGGCGTGGACCTGATCATGGGCCACCACGCACACGTCCCCAAGGCCATCGAGATGTACAAGGGCAAGGCGATCTTCTACAGCCTGTCCAACTTCTGCATGACCAAACCCAGCCGGTACAAGTCCTGGGACGAGACACCCTGGGTGCACGGCGCACTTCGCAATCATGCCGACCAGGACCCCGACATGCCATTGCTGCCCTATGGGCGCGACGCCAAGCGCACGCTGCTGGCCAAGGCCATCCTGACCAAGGAGGGGGTGAAGGAGGTCTCCTTCCTTCCGATGATGATCGATAAACGGTATCGGCCCGAAGTTCTCAAGAAAGGCGATCCCCGCTTCGACGACATGGTGAACTACATGGACTGGGCCTCTGAAGGATTCGATCACAGGTTCACCGTGACAGGAGACGAGGTCAGGATCACCGCTTGAAGGCAGGGTGTGGCGCCGCGGAATGCATCCCCGAAACGGGGCTATCCAAAGGAGGCAGCATGAAACTGAAATTTGCGATTTCCATACGGGCAAGGGTGCAGTCAGCGTTATGCGTGTTGGCATTGGTGCCGCTTGCCGGCTACGCCCAAAAGCCAGCCGACGTGCCGGGCGGCTTTCCAAACAAGCCGGTGAAAATACTCATCCCGCTGGCTGCAGGGGGCGGGGTGGACACTTTGGTGCGCTCGGTCGGACAGAAGCTGGGAGAGCGCTGGAGCACACCCATCCTGGTGGACAATCGTCCTTCGTCTGGCGGCGTTGCCGCCATGGAGATGCTGGAGCAGTCCGCACCGGACGGCTATACGCTTCTCTCCACGGGGAGCCAGATGGAATTGGTGTCGGTCTACTATCGCGCCGGCTGGAACAGCATCAAGCCGGGCATGTCTCCCAACTTTGACGTGCTGAAAGCGTTCGATCCGGTAGTTGAGATGACTTCCCAACCCTACGTGCTGGTGGTGCCAAGCGCGCTGCCCGTGAAATCCGTCAAGGAGCTCATTGCACTCGCGAAGAGCAAGCCCGGCGAGCTTAATTACTCGACGGCGGGCATCGGTACACCCGGTCATCTCGGCCATGAGTTCATGAACTCACAAGCCGGGGTAAAAATGACCCATGTCCCCTACAAGGGAGGTGGCGCGGCAATGACAGACCTGCTTGCAGGGCGTGTGCAATTGACGTTCATGCCCACATTGACGGCCACGAATCTCGTAAAGAATGGTTCGGTAAGGGCGCTGGGCGTCACCAGTCTGAAGCGTCTTGACACCATGCCCGACGTTCCTACTGTGGCCGAGGCCGGCGTACCGAATTTCGAACTGATCAACGCTTACGGGCTTTTCACCAAGGTTGGCACGCCGCCCGCAATCATGGCGGCCATCAACAGGGATGTGACGCAGGTCCTGTTCCTCCCCGACCTGCGTGCCCGGCTGGCGGCCGACAGTTCCATACCCCAGCCAGCCCACACTCCGGCGCAGTACAAAGCCAAGATTGAAGGGAATATTGCGCGCTGGACCGAGGTGATCAAGACTGCCGGCATTACTCCGGAATGAGCGCACGAAAATGAACAAGCCAATCGAGCATGGTGTCCGCGAGGACAGGGATGGCATTCAGGACCGTCTGGCGACGTACGCGAGTGAATTGGACTTCAACGCGATACCGGCGGAGGTGGTCCACGCTGCAAAGGTGCGCATCATCGATACCCTGGGTGCGCTCATGGGCGGCTTTCACGGTGAGCCCTGCCGCATCAGCCGCAATCTCGCCGCGCGCTGTCCCAGTGATTCCGGTGCAACCGTCATCGGCACGCGCATCAAGGCCACGCCTGAAATGGCTGCTTTCGCCAATGCCACAACGGCCCGCTACGTGGAAATGAATGATGTCTACCATTGGCCCGGCAGCATGGGAGGCCATCCCAGCGACGTCCTTACGCCCATACTCGCAGTCGCTGAAACATCCGGATCCAGTGGACGAGACCTGATCACCGCGGTGGTGCTTGGATACGAGATCTACCTGCGCATTTCGGACGCCGTCAAGAATCCTGCATTCGACTGCGTGAATTTTGCATGCCTCGGAACGGCGGCCGCCGGCGCCAGGCTCATGGGCCTTCAGCTGCAATCGATTTCGGACGCGTTGTCCATGGCGGCGGTGTCAGGGAATGTGTTGAGCCAGGTCAGGAACGGGCATCTGTCGATGTGGAAGGCGGTGGCAGCAGGGCAGGCCGCGCGCACCGGCATTAACTGTGCGGTCATGGCCACGGAGGGCATGCAGGGACCGCACCTGCCCTTCGTGGGGAAGCATGGCTGGTGCAATCATGTTTCCGGCCCACTCGAACTGGCCCGCATGGGCGGGGAAGGCGCGTCGTTCAAGATATGCGACACGCTGATCAAGCAGCGATCTTCATGCGCCACCACCATTTCCTCGATTTTGGCCGCGGAAAATGCTTCGGAGCCGGTGCGTGCAAGACTGGACCAGGTAAAAGCCGTCACGGTCGAGGTGTATGACACGGCCAAACGTAACCTGGGTACCGAGCCTCACCATTGGGACCCGAGGTCGCGCGAAACCGCCGACCACAGCATTCCTTATGTGGTGGCCGCAACGCTCATCGATGGAACCATCACACCCCTTCAGTTCAATGAAGCGCACTTATGGAGCCCGCAATTGCGCTCGTTGCTGCCGAAAATCCAGGTGGTCGAAAATCCGGAGTTCACGCGCATCTACCACAGGGTGCCAGTGGAGCACCCTGCGCGCGTCACCGTGGAAATGGCCGACGGGCAGAGGGTCGTTGGCGAGTCCGGCGGCAGCAAGGGTGATCTTTCCAATCCGAAGAGCGATACGGAAATCGAGGCCAAGTTCCGTGGCATGGCGGAGGATTTCATCGGAAAGAAGCGCTGCGACCTCATGCTCGAGCAGCTCTGGACCCTGGAGAAGCTGGATAACGTCGCCAGGATTCCCCCGGCCATGGTATTCGCCTGATGCGCTCGCACCGGATCTGCGCCGCCAATTCTCCCGTCATTGAAGACTTTCCGCGAACCCCGGCAAGCGCATGACGTTCTGCCACTTGGTCACTTCCCTGTCGAGTACCTGGGCGAACTCGGCGGGGGAACCCGAGGGCATTGCCTCCGCCCCGCTCGTTGCGAATTTCGACTGGATTTCAGGTGTAGCCAGCACCTGGGCGGTTTGCTGAAATAGCACATCCACGATCGGCTGTGGAATTCCCGCCGGACCGAAAAGCCCGTACCAGTTGGTAAGTTCAAAACCGGGAGCGCCTCCTTCTGAGATGGTGGGCAGATCGGGGTAGGCTTGCGCAGGCCGGAGGCTTGTGACCGCCAATGCACGCAATTTTCCGCTGGCAACCTGGGGCGCCCCGGAAATGGTGCTGACGAAGGCAAGGTGCAACTGGCCGCCGATCATGTCCGCCAGCGCGGGCGCAATCCCCTTGTAAGGTACATGCACGATATCTGTTCCCGTCTGGAACTTCATTAATTCGAGGCCGGCGTGGCCGGCCGATCCCATGCCTGCGGACCCAAAACTGAGGGCACCCGGGTGGGCTTTGGCGTATTCAATGACATCCTTCAGTGATTTCGCCGGCAGTGAAAGAGACGATAACAAGAGGTAATACTGGGAGGTGAGCTGTGTGACGGGCAGGAAGGCGGCCCGCACGTCAAAGGACAGCTTTTTTTGTGCATTGAGGCTGGCCAAGTCACCGCCTGCGACTACGAGCAGTGTGTAGCCATTGGCCGCAGACTGCGCGACCGCGTTTATGGCAATGACGCCATTTGCACCGGCACGATTGTCAACGATCACCGGATGGCCCAGTCGTTCGCCGAGCTTTTCAGTGATTATGCGAGTCGTAATGTCACTTCCGCCTCCAGGAGCCTGGCCAACAATGACACGGACAGATCTATCTGGAAATTTTCCGGTTGATGGCTTCAATGTTGATTGGGCATATGCGCAGCCTGAAATGAGCATCAGCACGGTAAAGGCATTGATTGCCGATCCTGAAAAACACTTCGTCATTTGACCCTCCATTGATTTCGTGGCATTCGTCGTGGCCGCTCAGAAGATGCTGCAAATATTTAATGGATCGCTTTGATAACCTCATTGGCAGGTGTCGCGCGCACATCATGTGACTGAGTAATGCCCAAACTCACAGTTCATCCAGATTGATTTTTTCTTTTTTGATGAACTGGTCCCACCGCTCCACCTCCTTGGCCACGCGGGCCTTGAATTGCGCTGGCGTATAGGGTGGAGCCGCTTCCGATCCATCCGCCGCCAGCTTGGCCTTGATGTCCGGGGTGCCCACGACAGCGACAATTTCCCTGTTGAGGGCGTTCAATATTGGATCAGGCACTCCTGCCGTTGTATAGATGCCGTACATGTTGTCCAGTTCGAAATCCTTGACGCCTGACTCATCCACCGTAGGCACGTTGGGCAAAACGTCCATCCGTTCTTCCCCGGTTGTTGCTATAACGCGCAGCTTTCCACTTTTTACGTGCGGCGTCGCCCCGATTCCGCTGGAAAACATCACCTGGACCTGATTGCTGATAATGGCGATGAAGGCCTCGCCATTGCCCTTGAAGGGAACATGCTGCATGTCGAGTCCGCCGGCCATTGACTTGAACAGTTCCATGCCAAGATGCGTGGCGGCACCCACCCCGGCAGATGCATAGTTGATCACTCCCGGCTTGGACCGGGCGAGTGCAATCAGTTCCGTCACATTTTTTACGGGAACATTGGGATTGACCACCATGAAATAGGATTGTCGGGTCATCTGCGCAACGGGTTGAATGGCCTGGCGCGTGTCGAACTTGACTTTGCCCAGGGGCGAGGCAGTCGTGATCTGGCTGCCGCCGCCATACAGGGTGTAGCCATCAGGAGGGGCCTTTGCAAGCATTTCAACTGCGATGACACCGCCAGCACCAGTGCGATTCTCGACAATGAAAGCCCTCGACCATTTTTCGCCCACCCCTTTGAAGACCAGACGCGTAATCGTGTCCACTCCGCCCCCTGGAGAGGAGCCCATCAGGATGCGAACCGGCCGGCTGGGATAATTGCCGGGCAATTGGGGCGGCTGCTGCGCATGTGCGGCGAAGGCCATGCTGGCAATTGCAAATGCCATGGCCATCAATGGTGGTGATCTGAGCATGAGGCTTTCTCCTCCTGGGTGAACAAATCAGGCTTTAGTCGTGCCGGTTTCTCTAGTCGTCCAACTTGATCTTGGATGTCTTGATGAACTTGTCCCACATATCGACTTCCCTGAGATAGGACGCCTTGAACTGCGCCGGCGTGTTGGGGGCAGCAGTATCGGCACCGTCGGCCATCAGCTTGGCCTTCATGTCCGGGGAGTTCATTGTCCGGCTGATGTCTGCATTCAGCATTCCCAACACCGGGCTCGGAGTTCCTCCAGGCGCAAACACACTGTATGCATTCTCCAGTGAATAACCCGGGATCGTTTCACCCACCAAAGGCAGGTCCGGGTAGGACGCCAGCCGCTGTGTACTGGCTACCGCGATCGCCTTCAGCTTGCCGCTTTTCAGGTGCGGTGCAACACCAAAGCCGCTGGAGTAGAGCATCTGGATGCGGCCGCTGATCAGATCAACGAAGGCGGGAGCGTTGCCCTTGTACGGAATGTGCACCATGTCCATGCCCGTCATCGACTTCATCATTTCGGTGCCGAGGTGGATGACCGATCCCGTGCCCGAGGAGCCGTAGCTAAGCGTGCCTGGCTTCGACTTGGACAGTGCAATTAAATCCTTGACTGAGGAAACCGGCAGGCCGGGATTGATGACCAGCAGATAAGGTTGCGAGGTCATCTGAACAACCGGCTCGAAAGCCGTTCGTATGTCGTAACTGACCTTGCCAAGTACGCCGTTGAGCACAACCAGGTTGCCAGCTGCAAACAACGTATATCCATCGGGTGCCGCCTGGGCCAACATGTTCATGGCAACCACGCCATTGGCCCCTGAATGATTGTCGACCAGTGCATTGAATCCGGTGATCTCCTTGTATTTCTGCACCATGGCACGGGTAATGGTGTCGGCACCGCCGCCTGGGGAAGAGGGCGAAAGGACACGGATGGGTTTGGTTGGAAAGACGTTACCCTGGGCCAATCCGGGAGCAGGTGCCACGCAACCCAGCATTGCCAAGAGGGCTGCAGTCAGCGCGAGTTTCATCTCTCCTCCTTAGTTTTTTAATTGATGGCAAATCTAGCAGTCTTTGTCCGACACAATGTTTCCTATGTTGGCAAATCAGCTTTGCGGCTGCGCTACGCAAGAACACCTACTTCTTGGCTACACTCAATAAAAAGGAGAATCCTCATGAGCCACGCTGTAGGACAGATCCCGGATTACAACCCTGAGCATGACCGCGAGTTCAAGGAGGACGCGGCGCGTACCCTTGCGCGCTATGCATTGCACCTGAAGTTTGAGGAGTTGCCGGATGCAGTAGTGCGACTCACCAAGCGGTGCATCCTCGACGCCATGGGTACCACGCTGGCAGCAACCACACTGGCTCCGGAATCGCCAATGTTTCACGCCTATGTGAAAGAGATGGGGGGCGTTCCCGAGTGCACCCTTTTCGGCTACGGTCAGAAAGCCCCGGCGCAGATGGCCGCTTTCCTGAACGGCAGCAATAGCCATATGCTGGACTTTGACGACGTCGGCAGCGGTCACGTCAGCGTCTCCACGGTTTCGGTTGCCTGGGCCATGGCCGAGAAGGCAGGCAAGCCCGTCAGCGGCCGCGAGTTCATCACTGCGGTTGCCGCCGGCATCGACATCCACACTCGCATCTACCCCTACGAATCAACTGAGGAGTGGGATTTGCGCCAGCCCTGGTCAGCCACTCAGTGCTTCGGCTATCTTTCGGGTGCCGCTCTGGCATCACGTCTGCTGGGGTTGTCAGAGGAGCAGGCCGGGAATGCCATGAGCCTGGGCTATCAGCAGATAGCCGGTGCCAGCCAACGCCACTTGGGCATGCATGCCGGCTGGAGCAGCCAAGGGGCGGTGCTGGCAGCGCTGCTGGCTCAGAAAGGCGTTCCGGGAGCGAAGGACATTCTCAATGGCAAGGCGGGGATGTTCCATGTCTATCTGAACCAGGAGAAACCTGATCTGCAGCGCCTGACCGGTGACTACGGCAAGCGCTTTCGCACCCTTGAGCTGCACGGCTTTAAGGCATGGCCGGCTTGCGGGGCAACACGCCGCCCGATCTGGGCCATTCTCAGCCTGCGCAAGGACCATGGGATCCAGCCCAATGACGTGAAATCCATTCGTGTCATTGGAGGAGAGCATCTGTTGCGGCTGTCCGAGCCCAGGGATCTGAAACGCCGCCCTCCGCACAGCGCTCAGGCCAAGTTCGCTCTGCCATTTACCTGTGGGGTTGCCATGGCTCAAGGCAATGTGCGCCTTGAAAATTACACTCCACAGGGCCTTAGTGATCCGCATGCCCTGGCCATGGCGGACCTGGTTACGGTGGAAGTGGACCATAACCCCAACCGTACGGCTGATTCTGCTGCTGTGGAGATCACAACGCGTGACGGCAAGTCCTACTTCAGGGAAGTGGCTCATCCACTGGGCGATGATCGCGAGAATCCCATGTCGCAGGATCAGATCGAAGAGAAGTTCCGCAATTGTGCGTCATTCGCTATCCGACCGATGACGAAGGGGGAAACGGATGATGTCGTGGAAATGATGAAGAACCTGGAGAACATTCCCGACGTCACAAAAATCATCGGCAAGGTCTGACTGCACCGCCAATTTTCAGGTTCAGCATTCGCCTGGATTTGAAGAATTGCCGTTGGAAGACCCCTCTCGCGGTAGCGGACTAAAATCGCCACCGGCCCGGGGTTGTGCCTTCATCTCCCGCATGGCCAACCTACTCGGGCTTGATATTGTTTTCCTGAACCAGCTTGCGCCAGCGGGGCAGCTCCGCGCTGATCAGCTCCGTGAACTGGGCTGGCGTGCTGCCCACTGCATCTCCGCCCTGGGATGTGATGCTCTCGGCCATGTCGCGCGACTGGATCATCCTGCTCAGCGCACCTTGCAGGCGTCCGACGATGGCCTGGGGCGTGGCGCGGGGCAGCAACCAGCCATGCCAGGTGGTGACATCAAATCCCGGCACGCCGGCTTCCGCGACGGTCCCCAGGTTGGGCAGGGCCCTGGATGGCTCCGCGCTGGTAAGCGCCAGCGCGCGGAACTTGCCTGCCTTCACCTGGGGCAGCGCCGTGATGGGATTGGCGAAGGTCATGTGGATCTCGTTGGCCATCAGTGCGGCCAGCGCAGGGGCCGTGCCCTTGTAGTGAACGATGGTGATGGGCGCATTGATGCTGTTGCCGATCCAGGCGCCACCCAGGTGAATGATGGTGCCCGGGCCGCCAGTGCCGAAATTGAAGTTGGTCGACTTCGCCAGTCCCAGCAACTCCTTCATGGTCTTCGCCGGGGAGGCGGCGGGCACCACCACGATGTAAGGCGCCTTGGTGATCAGGGACACCGGCGCAAGGTCCCTCAGAGGGTCGTACAGCGGCTTTTCCTGGAAGGCGGGAAGGATGGTCAGGCTGGTGGTCACGGAAAGCACGGTGTAGCCGTCGGCAGGGGCGCCGATGACTGCCTGTATGGCGAGCAGTTCTCCGGCGCCGGGCCTGTTCTCAACCAGGAAGGACCGCCCGAGGTCTTCGGTCAGCTTCTGCGAGAAGAGGCGCGCCTGAATGTCGGTGGCGCCACCCGGCGCCAGGCCGACGAGCACCCTGACGGGCTTGGCCGGCCAGGGCTCCTGGGCCAGAACGGTCGATATCGGGAAAATAGCGGCCACCGCCAACATCACAACTGCCTGCAGTCTGTGCATGTCTCTCTCCTTTGGCTGATCTGGATATATTTTTTTGGATGAGAGACTAGCATGCCCGCCAGCACAGGTCGGATGTCCGTGATCGCGGTGCACAGCGGGAATTCGGCACAGCCGAAGCCGAGGTGCACTTCTCCCGCTGCCAGCTCTTCCCCGGCATCATCGGCTCGGGGACGAACGACATCCAGAGGGATGTGCTGTCGAAACTGGTGCCGGGGTTGAATCAGGCAATCTGCTCGGCCCGCTTCAAACGAAAAGCCCCGTGGTTCGCTGCGGGGCTTTTTTCATCTCTGCTCCTGGGACAAGGTCACTTTTCAAGCGATATTCGATCGGCAATGAAATTGCTAGAGTGACTCCACCGGCTCTCAGAAGCCGGCAATCAGATGGCGAGCAGGTCGGTTGATCAGTGCCTGTTTTCGAAATCCATTGATTCGAGTCCAGGCTGTCGACTTGCCGCTCACCTTTCGCACATTCAACAGACATTGGGGGGTCCAGTGGGCGTCTTACTCATCTATCCGATACTGATTGTTTGCTTGCTGGTTCCGCCATTCCTTATTCTCCGCTCTGAAAAATTGTCCGGCTGGAACAAGGCACGCTGGGTGATTGGCTGTCTCTTGTCCGCGCCGGCTCCGCTGTTGACTGTTGTCCTGGGAATCGCTTTTGCAGTGCATGTATTGGGATATCAGCGGGATCTGAAGGCTGTGATGTTCGGCCCCGAGGCAATGGCAATGGCCTTTGCAAACATTGCCGCACTGGCCCTCCCGTGGATCGTCTATGCCGTGTTCAGGAAGCGTTACGGGCAAAGGGCATAGCACCAGGTCCCTTTGTAGTGCGACACCTGTCGGGGCAAATCGGGCTGCGTTTGTTCGATGGACATCTATACGCCTTAGGAGTATAGTCAATTCATGTTTACGGTCGTTGAAACGCCCGTTTTCCAGAAACAGTGGCCCCTCTACTGGAGTGAAGATGAACGGGGCGAGTTTGCCGCACATATCGCCGAGTTTCCCGATGCCGGTGACGTCGTTCCGCAATCAGGCGGTATTCGCAAAGTGCGCTGGAAGCGCGCAGACAAAGGTAAATCGGGCGGCGTTCGAGTCATCTATTTCACGCGTAACGCCGAAGAAGAGATCGTGCTGCTTCTGATCTATTCGAAGGCCAGGACGGACAATATTACGGGCGCCAAGCTCAAGGAGATTCACCGTGTCATTGAAAGCTAAACCACTCGCCGGTGCAAAACTGCGGGCCTTCGAGGCCAAGCGCGACCTTGCCGCCGAGCTGCTTGAGTCCGTGAAGCAGATGAAAGCAGGAAAGACGCAGGTTGTCCTGTCCCCGGCCATTGAGGCGCGCGAACGTACCGGGCTGTCGCAGGCTCAGTTCGCCAAACTGCTCGGTGTGTCGGTGCGCACGCTTCAGGGCTGGGAGCAGGGCCGCAAACAACCCAGTGGCGCAGCACGCACCTTGCTCACTCTTGCCCAGATCAATCCGAAGGCATTGCTGGCGGTTGCCGGAAAGTAGCTGGACGCGTATTCCGTGCTACTGCAGCAACCAGAAAACGTGATCTGCCTCGAATCGCCGTGGAACCTAACCCTGATGTAATCCAGATCACCATTATTTTGAATCCAGCGAAACCAACATGCCCATGAACCAACAGATCCTGCTCGCCAGCCGCCCCGACGTCGTCGCACGCACCGAGAATTTCCGCCTGGTCGAAACGCCCGTGCCGCAGCCGGGTGAGGGGCAGGTGCTGCTGCGCACCTGTACCTGTCGCTCAACCCCTACATGCGTTCGCGCATGGACGACGTGAAGAGCTACGCGCCCAGCGCGGTCGTGGGCCAGGTGATGATGGGCGCGGTGGTCGCCGAGGTGATGGAATCGCGCAACCCGAAGTTCAAGGCCGGCGACACAGTCACCGCGCGCCAAGGCTGGCAACTCTACTCGGTCTCCGACGGGCGCGACATGGCCGTCATGGATCCTTCCGCTGCGCCGCTGCCCTGGTACCTGGGCTTGCTGGGAGGCGGCGGGACCACTGCCTGGGTGGGTCTGTTCGACATCGGCAAGGCAAAGGCCGGCGAGACCGTCGTGGTGTCGGCTGCCTCGGGTTCAGTGGGCAGTGTGGTGGGGCAACTGGCGAAGCTGCATGGCTGCCGCGTGGTGGGCATTGCCGGCGGGCCGGAGAAATGCGGCTACTGCGTGGATGATCTCGGCTTTGACGCCTGCATCGACTACAAGGCCAACGGAATGCTGGCCAACCTGCAGGCCGCCACGCCGAAGGGCGTAGATGTGTACTTCGACAATGTCGGCGGTGAAATCCTCGATGCCGTGCTGACGCGCATGAATCCGCATTCGCGCATTCCGCTTTGCGGCACCATTTCGCAGTACGACAAGACCGAACCCTACGGCATCCGCAACTTCCGCTCGTTCCTCGTGAACCGCATCCTGCTGCAGGACTTTGTGATGACCGATTACCGGGAGGAAGGGCAGCGGGCACAGCCCTGGCTCCTGCAGGCGGTGAAGGATGGCAAGCTGAAATATCGTGTGAGCGTGGCCGAAGGGCTGGCCGCGGCACCCGAAGCCTTCCTCGGCATGTTGAAGGGCCGCAATTTCGGCAAGCAGGTGGTGAAGCTCTCCTGAGTCCGACGCCGGACCCGGGCGAGCCGGCCGCCTCCTACTCCTCCAGCTTGATCCCCGTGCGCTTGACCACGCCCTCCCAGCGCGCGTACTCGGCGAGGAACAGTTTTTTCAGCTCCTCGGGCGGATACGGTGGCGCTACGACCGAGCCATCCGCCGAAAGCTTCTGCATCAGATCGGGTGAGCGCAATGCTTCGATGCCCTCGCGGTTGAGCGCGGCGACGATGTTGGCCGGGGTCTGGGCCGGCGCGTACAGCATGTAGGTGTTGGACGCGTCATAACCGGGAATGCCGGCTTCGGAAAGCGTGGGAACGTCGGGATGCTCCGGATGGCGCTGCGGGCTCGACGTGGCGAGGATCCTCGCCTTGCCGGTACGCACCGGGCCCATGCCCGACACCGCAGTCAGTGCAACATCCAGCCGGCCTCCGGCAAAATCGATGTTGGACTGGGCGCCGCCCTTGTAGGGCACATGCACCATCTCGATTCCGTAGCCCAGTTCAATCAGCTTCAGGCCCAGGTGGATGGGCGAACCCACGCCATTGGAACCATAGTTGAGCTTGCCCGGGTGCGCCTTGGCATAGGTCACGAACTCGCGGATGTTCTGCACCGGCAGGCTGGACTGCGCAATCAGGAAGTAATACGCCGAATTCATGCGCAGCACCGGCGTGAGCGTCTGGCGCATGTCGCGCTCAAAGCGGTTGAACACCGCATTGATGATGGTGGTGTTGCCGGTGCTGAGCAGCGTGTAGCCATCGGGCGTCGCCGCGGCGGCCAGGTTGATGCCGATCGCCCCGGTACCGCCGCCCTGGTTGTCCATGATCATCGTCTGGCCCAT
Source organism: uncultured beta proteobacterium (assembly GCA_903928055.1). Taxonomy (GTDB): domain Bacteria; phylum Pseudomonadota; class Gammaproteobacteria; order Burkholderiales; family SG8-39; genus CAIYPG01. Next base: position 48,661 of record CAIYPG010000059.1, read on the forward strand.
GCGCTCGGACATCTTCGCGATCACGGCGCGGGTCACGATGTCCAGTCCGCCGCCTGCTGCGGAAGAGCAGATCACGCGTATGGGTTTCAGCGGATAGCCATCCGGCAACAGCGGCTTTTTTGCCGCCGATTGTCCTTGCGCGCCTGCATCCACTGCCATCATGCAGCAGGCTGCCGCAACGCACACACCGAGCACACGATGCAACACGGGCTTCAACATCGGTCATCTCCTTTTGAAAGACACTCCATTTATTGCGTGCATGACGCAATGCCCCTCTTCGGGGGCTGAACCGCGCACCAACATCTCGCCATAGCTTATGCTGGTGCCTGAATCGATGCCAATTGTCGTGTATGTGTCCGGGCGTAATGTCCGGCGCTTCCCGATACGACCTGTCGCACTTCCGTAACAAAGGATTCCCGTGAACCCGAAAATCCGGCAGCTCCTGTCCCAGATCACCGCGCTCGAAGACGAGCTGCGCACCGCACTGCGTGAGCAGGAGACGCACCTCTTCTATCAGCTCAAGGGCAAGCGGGTGGAGTTCGAAGGCACGATACGCGCGACGCATCGCAAGCTACGGATGAGCATCTTCCGCTGGATCACGCGCGACCGCCCGCAGAACCTGCTGACCGGCCCCTTCATCTACGGCCTCGGGATTCCGCTGGTCTTCCTTGACCTGAGCGTGACGCTGTACCAGGCGGTGTGCTTTCCGATCTACCGGATCGCGAAGGTGAAGCGCGGCGATTACATCGCCAACGACCGCAGGCAACTGGAGTACCTCAACTGGTTCGAGCGTTTCCACTGCACCTACTGCGGTTACGCGAACGGGCTGATTGCCTATACCGCTGAAATCTCGGCGCGCACCGAGCAGTATTTCTGCCCGATCAAGCATGCGCGCCGGGTGTTCGGCACGCATTCACGCTATGAGCGCTTTCTCGGCTATGGCGAGGCCGACGATTACCACGCCAAGCTGGAGGAGTTTCGCCTCGCCCTCGAAAAGGAAGCAGCCGATGCAGGCGGCGACGGTGGCCACCACGCCACCGGACCGTAACCGCTTCGGACCGCCCGCCTCCTGCTCAGGCCACGCGCAGCTTTGCAATCACCACTTCATCCGGCACCGGTCCTACACCCGGCACCTGCGGCACCGCGATCTCGCCGCTCTTCGCGCCCACGTGGATGGTGTCGCCGAAGGGATGCAGCTCGAAATCGGCGTAGTAGCGCTCCACCCACGTCGGCTGGGGCACGGTGGCGCAGACATGCACTGAAGCCAGCAGGCCGGGACCGAAGTAGGGCGAGTGCGGCACCACGGTCACGCCGAAGGTTTCCGCCAGCGCAAAGATCTTGCGCTGCTCGCTCACGCCGCCCACTTTCGTGATGCTGGGTTGGGCATAGTCGAGTGCGCCGATTTCAAACAGGCGCTTGAACTCCATCACATTGGAGACATTCTCTCCCGCCGCCACGGGAATGCGGCTCACCGATCGCAGGCGCGCAAGGCCGCCGTGGTCGTCGGGCGGATAGATCGGCTCCTCCAGCCACATCAGGTCCAGGGGCTCGAGCTTGCGCGACATCGCGATCGCCTCATTGACTGTCCAGGGCGTGGTGCAGTCCACCATGATGGGCACGCCCTCGCCGGCGGCGCGGCGCGATGCCTGAATGTTGTCCCAGGTGTGCTCATGCAGCTTGATGACCTTGTAGCCGCGATCGAGCGCTTCACGGGTATAGCGCGCCACTGCAACGGGATCGCCATAGCGCATCAGGCTGGCGTAGGCGGGCAGCGAAGTTTTCGCAGCACCGCCCAGCAGCTTGTACAGCGGCAGCCCGGCCTTCTTGCCGGCGATGTCCCAGAGCGCGATGTCGATGCCCGAGATGCCGGACATGACCGGGCCGCTGCGCCCGGCGCTGTACAGGCCGCGCATGGTTTCGCGCATCAGCGGTGCAATCTGGCTGGCATCGCGGCCGATCAGGCGCGGGGCGAGCATTTTTTCGATGGCGGCATGCGTGATCGCCCCTGCGCTCAAGGCAAAGGCCTCGCCCCAGCCGGTGATGCCCTCGTCGGTATCAATGCGCACCAGCAGCGATTGCTGGTTGGGCGCAGGCACGCCACCTCTCATGGGGACCGGGGCGCCGCCCGACAGGTCGAGCTTCAAGTTGAGCAGGATGGGTTCGATGCGGGTGATTTTCATTGTGTACTCCTCCTGGCCACATTCTAAGGGCGGAGGAGCAAGCGGTGGGGATGCGCTATATTGGGCGCCCGATTCCAGACAGAGCGAGCAGAACGCGCCATGAACATTTCCATACTTGATGACTACCACGACACCGTTCGCACGCTGCCCAGCTACGCCAAGCTGGCCGGCCACAATGTCACCATCTGGAAGGACCACACCAAGGACGTTGATGTCCTGTCAGAGCGGCTCAGGGACACCGATGTGCTGGTGCTATTCCGGGAACGCACGCCCGTCACGGCCGAACTTGCGGCGCGCCTGCCGAAACTGAAGCTGATCAGCCAGCGCGGCCGCTATCCGCACATCGACGTCGAGGCCTGCACGAAGCACGGCATCCTGGTGTGCTCACGCCTGCCCGGTGAGGGGCGTGAACCTTCCTGGGCCACGGCAGAGCTGACTTGGGCGCTGGTGCTGATGGGCCTGCGCGACCTGTCGCGGCAGATCGAGTTCATGAAGGCGGGCAAATGGCAATCGAGCGTGGGCTTTGCCGCACACGGCCGCACGCTGGGCATCTACGCCTATGGTCGAATCGGCGGCATCGTGGCCTCCTACGGCCGGGCCTTCGGCATGAACGTCGTGGTGTGGGGACGTGACGCCTCGCTGGTGCGCGCACGCGCCGACGGTTACACGGTGGCCGCCAGCCGCGAGGCCTTCTTCTCGGAATGCGACGTGATCTCGCTGCACATGCCGCTGGTGGAAGGCACACAGGGCATCGTCAAGGAGGCCGACCTGAAGATGATGAAGCCCACGGCGCTGATGGTGAACACCAGCCGCGCCGGCCTGATCGAGCCGGGCGCGCTGCTGAACGCGCTCCAATCGGGGCGTCCGGGCAAGGCGGCAGTGGACGTCTACGAGCAGGAGCCGGTCACCGACGTGAAGTATCCGCTGCTCAACATGCCCAATGTCATCTGCACGCCGCACAACGGCTATGTGGAGTTCGACACGCACGAACTCATGTTCAGCGACATCTTCGACCAGATCACGGCCTACGCCGCCGGCAAACCGATCAATGTCCGCAACCCGGAAGTGGTGCAGAAAAAGTAGGACTTTGTTCGCCGGGGGTAAATGGGGCCATTGCCACGGCGCCCTCAATCCGCGCAGAATGAGGTTATAACCAAATTGAAACTTGCGGCAAAGACGATACGAAGCCGCAGACAAAAAGGAGCGCTGCAATGAAACTGAACAAGCACCTTCCCGCCACGCTGGCGGCGCTGAACGTTCTGGGCCTGATCGGCGCACTGGCCGTGCCCGCCACATCTTTCGCCCAGGCCTGGCCGGCGAAGCCCATCCGCCTCGTGATCGGCTTCGCGCCCGGCGGCGGCGTGGACATCAATGCGCGGCTGCTCGCCCCCAAGCTCTCCGAAATCATCGGGCAATCGGTCATCGTCGAGAACAAGCCCGGCGCCGGCACGAACATCGCGAACGACATCGTGGCGAAAGCCGCCCCCGATGGCTACACGATGCTCATGAACACCGCCGCGGTGGCCATCAACATGTCGCTGTACAAGAGCGTGCCCTTCGACACGCTGCGCGATTTTGCGGCGGTGTCGATTTTCTCGACCAGCCCGAACGTGCTCGTCGTGAGTTCCGCGATCCCGGCCAAGACCGTGAAGGAATTCATTGCGCTGGCGCGCTCGCAGCCGGGCAAGCTGAATTATTCTTCGGCCGGCGCCGGCACGACGCAGCACCTGTCCGGTGAACTGCTGAAGACGCTGACCAAGACCTACATCGTGCACATTCCCTACAGCGGCAGCGCGCCCTCGCTGACCGCGCTGGTGGCCGGCGACGTGCAGATGAGCTTTGCCAACATTCCCGCGATCTCGCAGCAGGTGAAGGCCGGCAAGCTGCGCGCACTGGCGCTCACCGGTGCGAAACGCAGCGACATGCTGCCCGGCGTGCCGACCATGAAGGAATCGGGCATCGACATGAACGTGGACGTCTGGTACGGCGTGCTGGTACCGGCAAAGACATCGACCGAGATCGTTCACAAACTGGCCGACGGCATCGGCAAGGTGGCACGCGAGCCCGACATGAAAAAGCGCCTGCTCGACCTGGGCGCGGAGCCGCTGGGCAATACGCCGGAGGAATTCTCGAAAATCCTGACCGCCGAAGTGGCGACATGGGCCAAGGTGGTGAAGGCCTCGGGCGCCTCGGCAACGGATTGAGCCTGGGACTGATGACTACCGACTGATCTGCACTACCGAAAGGGGAACAGAACCATGTTGGGATTCATAGGCGGCATACTGGTCCTGGCCGCTGACATCTGGGCCATCCTCAACATCTTCCAGAGCAAGGAAACGAACGGCAAGAAAGTGCTCTGGATCGTGCTGGTGATCGCGTTCCCGATCTTCGGGCTGATCATCTGGTTCTTCCTCGGGCCGCGGGACCGGAGCAGCTGAGCAGGACGGCTGACCCGTCAGCCGTCGACTTCTTCCTGCGGCAGCGCCAGTGAACGCAACTGGAAGCGGCCATCTTCGCGGAACAACCAGGTCTCGGTGAATTCGGCAACGCCGCGCCGCGACACGATAAGCCCCGGCCGGGGCAGGGGCGTGGCATCCTTCACCGATTGCAGCGCGCGCTGCTCCAGCGCCTTGTAGCCATTGGAACGCAGCACCGTCACGCGCGCCGGCTGGCCGTCGGGATTCACGGCGATGGTCAGCACCACGATGGATTTCAGCAGGGGTGGCGGCGCGCCTTCGAACAGGTGTCCGGCGCTGTTGTGCGAGATCCACCGCGCGGCTTCCAGTTTGTAGGTGGCCAGCGTCCAGGCTTTGGAACGCGGCGCCGCTTCTGCAGCGGGGGGAGCTCCGGATGTCGGCGGCAATGAAGGCGGTGCACCGGACGCAGAAGCCGGTGGTTCGGTGCGCGGCACCTCGTCCTGGCGGCTGGCGCAGGAGGCCAGCGTAATGATGCCCAGGCCGATCAATATCCGGCGAAAAATGCTCATGGAGACCCCCTGTTCATGCAGGTTGCCTCCCACAGGTATGGACATCGTGACGGCGGCATCGTTCCCGGTTCATTTTTCCAGCTTCTTGCGCAGAGAACGCAATTCCCGGCGTCGCGCCGCATCAGCCTTGGGGTAGGCCAGATCAAGGCCCGCCAGCGTTTCTACCAGGACCTTTGCGACGATCAGCCGGGCATTCTCCTTGTCGTCGGCAGGCACGGCATACCAGGGGGCGTCGGGCGTGCTGGTCGCGGAGAGGCATTCGCCGTAGGCCTTCATGTACTCCTTCCAGTAGGCCCGCTCGCCGATGTCGTCGCCGCTGAATTTCCAGTTCTTCGCCGGCTCATCGATGCGCGCCAGCAGGCGCTTGCGCTGTTCCTCCCTGGAGACATGCAGGAAGAACTTGACCACGCGCGTGCCGCTGTTGTGCAGGTGGCGCTCCAGATCCACCATGGAACGATGCCGCCCCTTCCACACCTTGTTGCTGTCGAGCCGGCTGTCGGGCAGACCTTCGGCGCGGAGGATTTCGGGATGCACGCGCACCACCAGCACTTCCTCGTAATAGGAGCGGTTGAACACGCCGATGTGGCCGCGCTGCGGCAGCCAGGGAACGATGCGCCAAAGATAGTCGTGCTCCAGCTCAAGCGTGCTCGGATGCTTGAAGCTGGTGACCTGGCAGCCCTGCGGGTTGATGCCGGACATGACATGCTTGATCGTGCCATCCTTGCCGGCAGCGTCCATGGCCTGGAAGATCACCAGCAGCGCGTAACGGTTGTCGGCGTAGAGCACGTCCTGCAGCGCAGCCAGGCGGCTGACCTGCTCCTCGAGCAGCGCCTCGTAATGCGCCTTGGAGGTATAGACGGGCGGAACGCGCGTGGGCCATTTCGACAGATCGACCTTCCTGCCCTTTGTGATGCGAAAGTCTCCGGTATTGATCGTCATGATTTTTCCCGTGAATGATTCAAGGCATTGCCAGATGCCGCATGACAGCCGGTATACACCTTATCCGTGGTGGGCCCGCCGGTCTGGAAAAGGTATGCGGCCATCCCCTATAATTTTGTTCGCACATTTCTTGGCATCCGGGGGAATGCAATGAACTACGAGCAACTGGTCTACGCGCATCTCGCCACGGTGCTGCCGGCCTTCGTGATCGGCACCTGGCTCCTGGCAAACCACAAGGGAACGCCGTTGCACCGGTCACTGGGCCGCATCTACCTGGTGCTGATGGTGATCACCGCGCTGTCCACGCTGGCCATGCCGGCGCATGTCGGGCCGCAATGGCTGGGGCACTTCGGCTTCATCCACCTGTTCAGCCTGATGACGCTGTATTTCGCGCCCTCGGCCTATTTCGCCGCGCGCCGGCACGATGTCCGCAAACATCGCGGCAGCATGATCGGCCTGTATGTCGGCGGCATCCTGATCGCCGGTGCGTTTGCCTTCATGCCCGGCCGTCTGCTGCACCGCTGGCTGTTCGGTTGAGGGCTGTTTGATTGGGGTATGAGTGAGGATCTGCCTGTTTGAGGGTGAGCGCCGGAGAATGACCGCGTTCAGGCAAACAGCAGTTCGTCGAGGGATTCGTACTCGACACGCTTCCTGCGCGCCTCGCTCAGGCATCGGAGGCAGATCGCGAGTGCACGGTCGTGCATGGCGGCTTCGAACGGGATGCGCACACGGGTGCTGCGGTAGGCGATGCGCAGGGCGTCCTCATTCCACCCGTCTTCGGGTAGTGGCAATGTCAACTGGTCGATCTGATCAGACTGCATTGTGCGATGCATGCTGGCCTCCTGAGCCCTGTGCGGAGCGGAAAGAGTGAACCTGTTACCAGTATCTGCCTTGTTTGCGATTCCATTCTGTTCGTTAACGCACCAATTACGGTTCAGTTTACGTGTTTGAATGTCGCAGGCACATCGGAGACATCCTGAAATTCCTGTAGGTGGTTTCCGATATTGCGCCGGCCGGAACTGCCGCAACCGGATCAACATCTGAATAATTTACTTCCAAATCTTTTGGGAACACCATGAAATACAAAGGTAGTTGTGATTACGGCAAGCCTGCCTTCGAGGTGGATCGCGTAACGGGCGCCGTGCTGGCATGCAAGTGAAACCCGCTGCCACTTTGAACATCCAGTCAAAGTACTGGCGCGTACTGGCCGTGCTGGCCGCAATCACCCTGCTGACCGCGGTGGCAGGCGGCGTAGCCGCCACGGACGCGCCGTGGTTCTACCTGCAACTGGCGCGGCCCTCTTGGTCGCCACCCGCCTGGCTGTTCGGCCCGGCCTGGACGCTGCTCTACATCCTGATGACGCTGTCGGCATGGCTGGTGGTGCGCGCACGCGGCTGGCCGGCAGCGCGGCCGCTGATGCGGCTGTATGCCGCACAACTCGTGGCGAACGGCCTGTGGTCGTGGCTGTTTTTCCACTGGCACCTGGGCCGCGCTTCGATCGCGGACATCATGCTGCTGTTTGTGCTGATCGCGGTCATGATCGTGGCGTTCTGGCGCGTCCGACCGCTGGCCGGCATGCTGCTCCTGCCCTACCTCGCCTGGGTAGGATTTGCCACGGCACTGAACGTGGCGACGTGGTGGCTCAATACCGGAATCCTTTGACGACGCTCGTATCGCCGCATCATTATGATCAACTTCATGGCAAGTACATTCATACAAGCGTTTTTATGAAATAATTGTATTCATCCATTTCCGGCAATCCTCTGGCCGGGATGCCGGAGCCGGCGAACCCGCAGCCGGGGCTGTGTACACTTCAGGGCATGCGCCGCCTGCTACGCCTGCCGCTGTTTGCCATCCTGCTGGTCACGGCCGTCACCGCCCATGCGCTGCCGGACACCGTGACGTTTCCGAGCCTTGACGGCAGCACCACACTCACCGCCTATCTGTACAAACCGGCGGCCGGCGGACCCTGGCCTGCAGTAGTGATGATGCACGGCCGCAGCGGACCCTATTCCACTGCAGCAAAAGGCCGGTACACGGCCGCAACGCTGTCGCAACGCCATCGCATGTGGGGCGAGTTCTGGGCGGCACGCGGCTATGCAGCGCTGCTGGTGGACAGCTTCGGCCCGCGCGGCCATCCGGGAGGTTTCGAGCGCGGCAGCTACAAGGAACGCCCCACCGAAGTAAACGAACAGAAGATCCGCCCTCTGGACGCCTATGGCGCCATGGCCTGGCTGCGCGGCCGCAATGACATCGTCGCAGACCACATCGGCCTGCAGGGCTGGTCGAACGGCGCCATGGCCACGCTCGCCATCATGGCCGGGCAGCCGCGGGAATTCAGGGCGCCCTTTGACGGGGACAGGGCCACGCCGGCGAACGCCTTTCGCGCTGCGCTGGCGTTTTATCCGGGCTGCGCCGCGCAGATCAACACCGGCTGGAAACCTTACGCGCCACTGGTGATGATGGTCGGATCAAAGGACGAGGAGGTGTCGCCCGTCACCTGCCGGCGCCTGGCCGATGACCTGAAAAAGCGCGGCAGCGCTGCCGGATTCGAGTTCGTATGGTATGAAGGTGCACAGCATTCCTTCGACGACCCGGGCAAGGCCCGCCAGGCGGTCGCAGCGAACCACGCGGCCACCGAAGATGCCATGAAGCGCGCAGAGACGTTCTTTGCGCGCGAATTCCAATAAACCCTTTCACATCCACCACAATCACCATGACCGACGCATCCCATTCGCACAAACCCGGCAAATCCCGGGCCGGACGCACGCTCTACAACCCCCGCCCGCATGCCTATCTGGACCTGCTCGGCATGCAGCGCGTCGAACCCGAAGCCGGCTGGGACAGCCAGACCGAACTGGTGGTGGATGCGCGCCTGGTGAACCCCGGCGGCAGCACCGCCCACGGCGGTGCCATCTTTTCGCTGATGGACACCTGCATGGCCGGTGCTCTGCGCCGCAAGCTCGAACCGGACGAATTCCCCAGCACGATCGAATCCAAGATCAACTACATCAAGGCCGCCAAACTGGGCACGGTGCTGCTGTGCAGCTCGCGCGTCGTGACCAAGGGCAAGCGTGTCTGTGTGCTGCAGGGCGAAATCCGCGATGACCAGGGCGACCTCGTCGCCATGGCCACGGCCACGTTCACGCCGGTCAAGATCAAGCCGGCGAAATAGGTCGGCACCACGAGTGCCTATCGGCTACTGGATGATTCCGTCCATGGGTCGACAAGCTCACCACGAACGGAATCATCCAACCCGTTCGTCCTGCGCCTGTCGAAGGACGAATCCTGAACGAAGCCGCCTGCTTCAGACAGGCGCTAGCGCCCCTTGAACACCGGTGGGCGCTTGTCGGCAAAGGCCTTGCGCGCTTCCTGGGCATCCTCGGAGTCGCGCAACACCGCCTGGAATTCACTTTCCATCTGGATCTGCAGCGGCAGGGTGTTCTGCGGGGCAGCGCGCATCAATTGCTTGATGCGGCTATAGGACATGCCGGCACCAGCGGCGAATTTTTTCAGCATGGCGCCCGCTTCGGTCATCAACTGATCGTCCTCGACGCATTTCCAGATCAGGCCCCACTCGGCGGCTTTTTCCGCAGGCAGCTTTTCGCCCAGCAGCATCATGCCGGCGGAGCGCGCATCGCCAAGCGCCTGCGGCAGCAGCCAGCTTGCGCCCACATCCGGCACCAGGCCGATGTTGACGAACGCCGACAGGAACGACGCCGAACGCGCCGCAACGACAATATCGCAGGAGAGTGCAAGGCTCATGCCGGCACCGGCGGCCACGCCGTTCACCGCGGCAATTGTCGGAATGCCGATGTTCTTCAGGATGTGCACCGGCGGCAGGAAATAGTCGCGCAGCGATTCCTTCGGGTCCTGCGGATCATTGGGCCGCGGCGCGGTCAGGTCCGCGCCCGAGCAGAAGCCGCGGCCCGCACCAGTGATCAGCAAAGCACGCGCTTCGCGTTTGGGCACGGCGGCGGCCACGATGCGCATCGCGCGGTGCAACTCGGCGAGGAGCTGGAAACTGAGCGCATTGAGGCGATCGGGACGGTTCAGCGTAATGGTTGCCGCGCCGTCGGCGATCTCGAGTTTCAGGGTTTCAAATTCCACAGCCGTCCTCCTTGGATGCCTTCTTGTTGTATTGGTGTTACCAGAGCTTGACCATCATGCGCGCCACGAGCAGGTAGAGCAGCACGGCGAAAACCTGTTTCAGGCGCTTCGTGGGCATGCGGTGCGCGGTGGCCGCTCCCACCGGCGCCACCATCATGCTGGTGACCACGATGCCGGCAAACGCCGGCAGATAGACGTAGCCGAAGCTCCACGGCGGCAACCCGGCTTCATGCCAGCCGTTGATGACAAAGCCCACGGTGCCGGCCGCGGCAATCGGAAAACCCAGCGCGGCTGCCGTGCCGATGGCATTGATCATGGGCACATTGCACCAGAGCATGTAGGGCACCGAGGCAAAGCCGCCGCCCATGGCCGCGATCGAGGACAGCGCACCGATGCCAGTGCCGACACCGCTCAGGCCCAGCGGCCCGGGCAATTGCCGCGACGGGCTGGGCTTGCGGTCGAGGATCATGTTCGTGGCGGAGGCGAATATGATGATCGTGAAGGCGATCGCCAGCGCGGTGGTCGGGATCGCCGCAGCCAGCGCCGCGCCGGCGAGGCCGCCGATCAGAATGCCCGGCGTCATGCTGCGCACAATGCTCCAGCGGATCGAGCCGCGCGACTGATGGGCACGGATGCTGGCCAGCGAAGTAAACAGGATCGTGGACATGGAGGTGCCCACCGCCAGGTGCAGCAACTGGTCGCGCGGCAGGCCCTGCATGTCGAACAGCAGCACCAGCAGCGGCACCATGATCGCCCCGCCGCCAATGCCCAGCAGTCCCGCAAAAAATCCGACAAAGGCGCCGAGCGCCAGGTAGGCCAGCCACCACTCGAATGGAATCATGGGCTCACAATCTCAATCGTATTGAATGTCATGTTGTATAACCGAGCCGCTCGAGCAGGCCCTGCAGGGTTTCGCTGATCTGGGCACGCAGCACCACGTCGGCGATGCCATCCAGCGGCGTCTCGGCGTTGTTGATGATCACCAGGCTCGCACCGGATTGCTTGGCAATGCGTGGAAATGAAGCCGCCGGTTCCACCAGCAGCGTGGAACCGATTGCAATGTAAAGGTCGGCACCCATCGTGACATCGGAGGCACGCTGCATTTCGTCCTTCGGCATCGATTGCCCGAAGGAGACCGTCTTGGTCTTGATCGGCCCCTCGCAGTCGTCGCAATCGGGCGCATCCTCGCCATGCTCGCAGCGCTCGATGATGAGTTCGGTCAGCCATTCGCGCGCGCACCACTGGCAGGCCGATTTGCGCGTGCTGCCATGCAGTTCGATGACCTCGGTGCTGCCCGCTTCGATGTGCAATCCGTCCACGTTCTGCGTGACGACGGCGGCCAGGTGGCCACGGCGCTGCAGTTCAGCCAGCGCATAGTGCCCGGCATTCGGCCGCACGTTCTGGCGGGCCCGGAAATTCCCCGCCGCACGCTTCCAGGCGCGCACGCGGGCTTCGCGGTCATTCATGAAGTCCTCGTACATGATCGGCGTCTGCGTGTTCCATACGCCGTTCGGGCCACGGTAATCCGGGATGCCGCTATCGGTGCTGATGCCCGCGCCGGTGAACGCCACGCCGCGGCGCGCCATGCGCACCAGGTCGGCGAAGGTTTCCATGGCGATTTCATGGGCGTCCATGGGGGGGAATGATAGCGCAGCGGGCTGGCAGGCCGCTCTTGCAATGGGAACGGAAATGGCGTTCAGATTTTCGTTTTCTTTTAAGTTTTTGTTTCGGCTTCGCCGAGCCACTTTTCTTGCTTCGCCAAGAAAAGTGGCCAAAAGAAGGCGACCCTACGGTGCCGGTTCCGGCGCTTACGCGCCGGAACTCCCCTGCGATGCTCGCAGTCTTCGGCGGCTGCGGAACTCGCCCCCTGCGGGGGCTCAGACAGTCCTCGCCAACTTTCCCCGGCGCGGCTGTGCTGCTCGGCGGCTCTCAGGGGGGAGAATCGGCGCGTC
>CAIYPG010000060.1 GCA_903928055.1 uncultured beta proteobacterium
ACCGTAGATTTCGCGGGCAAGATATCGGCGCAGCGTGGGGATTCTCATGTCACCCCATCAGCGCAACGACGAACCGACCCGCATGCGACGCCACAGTATGAAAGCCAACAGTGCGGCCATCGCCGCATGCACAACCCACCAGCCGGTCTGGAAGGACAATTTGCCCTGCGAAACCCAGGCCTGTGCAATGCTGACCAGGTTTGAGTACACCATGTAGGTCAGCAACGCGAATATCAGGTTGATCGAGCGACTGGCCCGTGGGTTCACAAAGGACAGCGGAATGGCGAGCAATGCCAGTGTCAGCGCAGACAGCGGCAGGCCAATGCGCCACAGGAACTCCGCGAGATTGGGGTTGGTGGGATCACGCAGCAATTGCGCCGTCGACAGGGCCTTGACCGGTGGCACCTCCATACGCACCTCGGGACTCTGTACCCTCAGCGCATATCGCTCGAAGTTCATGACCTGGAATTCTGGCGTGCCCGGCGTGCCCTGATAGCGCCGCCCGTTCAGGAGCACGACAAACCGCTCGCCATCCGGCTTGGTCTCCCAGAAGCCGCGCTGGCTGACCATGACGCCCAACTGGCCGTCACGCACCGATGAAATGAATACATTGCGCACTGCCGCATCGTCGCCAGCCACCGCCTCGACAAAAAACACGCGTTCGGCGTCGGCTGATTCGCGGAACACCCCCGGCGCGACCCGGGCCAGATCATCACGCTTGTTCATCTGCCGCCGGTATTCGTCACTTCGCTCCATGGCCCAAGGGGAGAGCAGCAGTGAGAGAATGGAAATCAGGATGACAATGGGGGCCGCAAACACCAATACCGGCTTCATCCACGCGGTCAGCGGCAGCCCGGAGGAAGACCAGATGACCATTTCGGAGTCGCGGTAACTTCTGGACACCGCCATCAGCACCGATATGAACAGGGTCAGGGACAGCAGTACCGGCAGGTAGTTGAGCGCGGCAAATCCGAGCAGCGGCAGCACGCCGTCGGACAGCACAGTGCCGCCAGCCGCCTGTCCGAGAAGGCGGATCAACTGGGTGGTGAGTGTGACGGCCAGAAGCGTCGCGAACACCGCCAGGGCAAGACCGCCGAATTCCCTCATCAGCGCGCGCCGGAATATCACCATCGAGTCATCGGTTCCGGGAAAATCGCATGGGCTGTCCCCACGGCCGCGACAACGGTCTGCGGCAATTTGAACAATGGGTGTACCGGCTGCGATTCATGTGGGCTGCTTTGCGAACGCGGAACAATACGGCGATAATCCGCACTCGGATGGTGGCGACGTTGCGGCGCTGGGGTGGCGTCCTGAATTTGCGTCCAATGACAGCGCCACTTTAAGTCTAATTTCAGTCGCACTTTTCAGTCGAGGCCGCTGTGGAATTTAGCACAAAACTGTCCCCCCCGGAGAAACAGGCGTCCGCCTGTGTCGTGGTCGGAATCCACGAAGGAAGGACACTCACGTCAAGCGCTGCGGCGATTGATCGCGCCACGCGCGGCGAACTGAGCGACCTGCTGCGCTTCGGCGACATGGAGGGCAAGACCGGCACGACGCGACTGCTGTACCGACTCCCCGGCGTGGCCGCCGAGCGCGTGCTGCTTGTCGGCCTGGGAAAGCAGAAGGATTTCAGCGCAAAGGCCTGGCGTGACTGCACGCGCGCTGCCGTGAGTGCACTGGCTGGCACTGGTGCTGGCGATGCAGCGATCTATCTTTCCGATGTGGCCGTCACCCGCCGCGATGCCGCCTGGAAAGCACGGCATTTCACGATGACCGCCGCCGACGCGCTGTATCGCTTCGATCAGATGAAGAGCACCAAGGCCGAGCCCCGAAAACTGAAGAAACTGACATTCGCCGTGTCGTCCCGGCGCGACCTGGCCGCCGCGGAACGCGGCCTGAAGGAAGGTCGCGCCATCGCCGCCGGCATGGACCTGACCCGCGACCTGGGCAACCTGCCCGGAAATGTCTGCACGCCCTCCTACCTTGCCGAACAATCGGTGCGCCTTGCGCGCGAGTGGAAGCTCGACGTGCAGGTGCTTGACCAGAAGGACATGGAAAAGCTGGGCATGGGTTCACTGCTATCGGTGTCCAAGGGCTCGCGCCAGCCGCCCAGGTTCATCGTCCTCCATTACAACGGTGCTGCCCGCAAGGACAAGCCCGTCGTTCTCGTCGGCAAGGGCGTCACCTTCGATACTGGAGGCATTTCTCTCAAGCCCGGCGCCGAAATGGACGAAATGAAATTCGACATGTGCGGTGCCGCGAGCGTCATCGGCACGATGCGTGCCGTGGCGGAGATGCGCCTGAAGCTCAATGTCATCGGCCTGATACCGACGGTGGAGAACATGCCCGACGGCGCTGCCAGCAAGCCCGGCGACATCGTCACCAGCCTGTCCGGCCAGACCATCGAAATCCTCAACACCGACGCCGAAGGCCGCCTGATCCTGTGCGACGCGCTGACCTATGCAGAGCGCTTCGAACCGCAAGCCGTCGTGGACATCGCCACGCTCACCGGCGCCTGCATCATCGCACTCGGACATGTCTGCTCGGGCCTGTTTGCCAACAAGGATGCCCTGGCACGCGAGCTGCTCGCTGCCGGCGAAGAATCCTGGGACCGCGCCTGGCAACTGCCGCTCTGGGACGATTACAACGAGCAGCTGAAATCGAATTTCGCCGACGTTGCCAACATTGGCGGTCGTGCCGCGGGCAGCGTGACAGCGGCCTGCTTCCTGTCACGCTTCACAGGCAAGTACGACTGGGCACATTTGGACATCGCCGGCACAGCGTGGCGCTCCGGCAAGGACAAGGGCGCCTCCGGGCGCCCGGTGCCGCTGCTCACCAGCTATCTGATGAAAAAAGCCGGGAAGCGTTGAACAGCGCTCACCGGATCCGGCAATGACGCGCATCGACTTCTACCTCAACGCCCAGTCCAGGCTCCAGGTCGCCTGCACGATTGCCGCGAAAGCCGTGCGCCAGAACATGCGGGTGCTGGTCATGGCGCCGGACGACACGGTGGCGCGCGCCATCGACAAGCTGATGTGGACCGTGCCGGCAACCGGATTCCTGCCCCATTGCATGACCACTGATCGCCTGGCGGAACATACGCCGGTGCTGATTGCCCGAAATGCAGACGCACTGCCGCACGACGAACTGCTGCTCAACCTCGGCATCGAACCGCCGCCCGCGTTCAGCCGCTTCCAGCGGCTGATCGAAATCGTGAGTATCGACGACGAGGAAGACAAACTGGCCGCGCGCCAGCGTTTCCGCTTCTACAAGGAACGGGGTTACGAACTGAACCACCATGATCTGGCCAAGGCAGGATCAGCCGGATCAGGGGGGGACCATGAGTGAAGGCGACGACCTGCTGGGGAAGGCCGACGCGCTTCTGTCCAGATATCGCTCGCCGCCGCTGCCGGATTTTCCCGTACTGACTGAAGTCGTCGAACTTCCGGTAAAGCCTGCGGATACGGTTAAAACCGATAGCGCCACAACCGTGGCGACAGCGGCGCCGGAAGTGATTTCGCAACAGATCGAAATCCCCGGGCCCGTGGCGAGGGCCGCACCGCCTGCTCCGATCAGCAACGCAGTCGATGGCGAACTGCATGACCTTGAAGACCAGTTGCGCCAACGCATCCTCAATGCCATTGAGCCGCGCCTTGACGCACTGCTTGGAGCGTCGCTGGAACAACGCATCCGAACAGAACTCGATGCGGCCATGGACGGGTTCGCCACGAGCATCGTCTCGGCCATCCGCACCGAGGCGGGAGACCTCGTCCAAAGGGCGGTAACCGAGGCCGTGGAACACGAGTTTTCCAAATTGCGGGCCAGCCTCAGCGACAGTTGAACAGGTCGCAAAACCGTCCGTCCGGCCCGCTTCCAAGTATAATTTCCATCAGGCCGGTTGCTCATTCCTGCGCAACCGGCTTTCCCTATTCAAGTCTGCATTCATGGAACTCGCCAAGAGCTTCGACCCCCACGCCATTGAGCGCCACTGGTATCCCGAATGGGAATGCCGCGGCTATTTTGCCCATTCCGGCGACGCAACCCGTCCTGCTTATTGCATACAGTTGCCGCCGCCGAATGTGACCGGCACACTGCACATGGGCCATGCCTTCCAGCAGACGCTGATGGATGCGCTGGTTCGCTACCACCGCATGCGTGGCCACAACACGAATTGGGTGATGGGCACGGACCACGCCGGCATTGCCACGCAGATCGTGGTCGAGCGCCAGTTGCAGATGGAAGGCAAGACGCGCCACGACCTGGGTCGCGAGGAATTCATCAAGCGCGTATGGGAATGGAAACAGCAGTCCGGCTCGACCATCACGCGCCAGATGCGCCGCCTGGGCACCTCGGGCAACTGGACCTATGCCGACACCGAAGGGCACAAGGCCGGCTACTTCACCATGGACGCGACAATGTCGCGTGCGGTGGCCGAAGTGTTCGTGCGATTGCACGAGGAAGGGTTGATCTACCGGGGCAAGCGCCTAGTCAACTGGGACCCGCTGCTCGGTACGGCCGTATCCGACCTCGAAGTGGACAGTGAGGAGGAAGACGGCAGGATGTGGGATATCAAATATCCCGCCGACGATGGCCAAGGTGAATTGGTAGTTTCCACAACGCGCCCCGAGACACTGCTCGGTGACGCTGCCGTCGCGGTCAATCCCAAGGATGAACGCTACACAGCATTCATCGGCAAAAGGGTCAGGCTGCCGCTGACCGGCCGGACCATCCCCGTGATAGCCGATGAATACGTCGATGCGGCCTTCGGCACCGGTTGCGTAAAAATCACGCCGGCGCACGATTTCAACGACTACGCCGTCGGGCAACGGCACGGGCTGCCGCAGATCAGCGTGCTGACGCTGGACGCAAAAATCGCCGCCGACATGCCACAGGCCTATCGAGGCCTCGATCGCTTCGTGGCACGCAAGCGCATCCTCGCCGACCTTGAGGCGCAGGGGCTGCTGGTCTCCGAAAAACCGCACAAGCTGCGCGTGCCGCGCTCCGGCCGCACCGGTGAAATTGTCGAGCCCATGCTGACCGACCAGTGGTTCGTCAGAATGGACGGGCTGGCCAAATCCGGCCTTGAGGCGGTCTCGTCCGGTGAAGTGAAGTTCCATCCCGACCACTGGGCGACCACCTACAACCACTGGCTGGAAAACATCCAGGACTGGTGCATCTCGCGGCAACTGTGGTGGGGCCATCAGATACCTGCCTGGTACGACGACGCCGGCAATGCCTACGTCGCCCGCAGCGAGGAGGACGCAAGAAAGCAGGCCGCGGCAAAGGGCTACACCGGCACGCTGAAACGCGATGAAGACGTGCTCGATACCTGGTTCTCCTCGGCCCTGGTGCCCTTCACCACGCTGGGCTGGCCCGACGAAACGCCGGACCTGAAAGCTTTCCTGCCCTCCTCGGTGCTTGTCACGGGCTTTGACATCATTTTCTTCTGGGTCGCCCGGATGATCATGATGACCAAGCACTTCACCGGCAAGGTGCCGTTCCGCCACGTGTACATCAACGCACTGGTACGGGATGCCGAAGGCCAGAAAATGTCCAAGTCCAAGGGCAACACGCTGGACCCCCTGGACCTGATTGACGGCATCACGACCGAAGCATTGCTGGAAAAATCAACTGTCGGACTGCTGCGCGCCGATCACAAGGCCAAGATCGAGAAGTACATCCGCAAGAACTTCCCCAAGGGCATCCCCTCCTTCGGCGTCGATGCCCTGCGCTTCACGTTCGCGTCGCTCGCCACATTTGCGCGCACGCTGAATTTCGACCTGTCGCGCTGCGAGGGCTATCGGAATTTCTGCAACAAGCTGTGGAACGCCACGCGCTTCGTGCTGATGAATGTCGAAGGCAAGGATTGCGGCGTGGATGAGTCGTTGCCTGTTGAACTGTCCGCCGCTGATCGCTGGATCATCAGCCTGCTGCAACGCACGGAAGCTGAGGTGGCGAAAGGCTTTGAGGAATACCGTTTCGACAATGCCGCCAGCGCGCTCTACAAGTTCGTCTGGGACGAATACTGTGACTGGTATGTCGAAATGGCCAAGGTGCAGTTGCAGGCCGGCAATGCGGCCCAGCAGCGCGGCACCCGCCGCACGCTGGTGCGCGTGCTGGAGGCCGTGCTCCGCCTGGCCCATCCGATCATTCCGTTCATCACTGAAGAACTGTGGCAGAAGGTCGCTCCGCTGGCGGGCAAAGGCGGCGACAGCATCATGCTGGCACCCTACCCGCAATCACAGCCCGAAAAAATCGACCCCGCAGCCGAACACGAAATCACCTACATCAAGGACCTGGTGCTGGCCTGCCGCAACCTGCGCGGCGAGATGAAAATGTCGCCTGCCGACAAGGTGCCGCTGCTTGCCAGTGGCGACGAGCAGTCTCTGCAGCGTGCCTTTCCCTACCTGATTGCGCTGGGACGGTTGTCGGACGCGAGCGTCGTCAATCCGCTGCCCCAGGCCGATGCCCCGGTTGCCGTCATCGGTGAATCGCGCATCATGCTGAAAGTGGAAATCGACGTGGCCGCCGAACGTGAGCGCCTGGGCAAGGAAATCTCGCGGATCGAAGGCGAAGTCACGCGCGCCAATGCCAAGCTGGCCAACCCGGGTTTCGTGGATCGCGCTCCACCGGCAGTGGTCGCCCAGGAGCGCGCACGGGTGGAAGGCTTCACGGCAACGCTGGAAAAACTCAAGTCACAACTGGAACGGCTGGGAAAGTAAGCAAAAATCCTGGCGAGACGAGATAACAATCT
>CAIYPG010000061.1 GCA_903928055.1 uncultured beta proteobacterium
CTTCAGCGGCAAACGCGCCAAAAGACATCAGGAAAAGACAAATTGTGGAAAGAATTGCGCGCATAAGGGACCCCCTGTTGATCTATTTGTTAGGGGTCCTACTTTATACGCCTGTCCTTACATTTGACTGTCAGTCGGGTAGCCACGCGGCCCGACGACTAAAGGCAAGAAGCCCAAACCGGTTCGGCCGGACCTTTATTCGAGCCTGCACTGACTGATTATTTGCCGCCAGTGGCGGCAGACTCCTTGTCCTTTTTCACCTTTTTTGCCATGAAAATCAGGAATCCGACGATCATGGCGACGACAATCAGGCCAAAAACAACGACTGCGCCACCGCCTGCGGTCGGCTCAATCGGCACTTCGGAAGCTCCCTGCTGGGCAACGGCCACACTGCTGGGGAGCAACACGGAAAATGCGGTAGTCAGGTTTCGCATTGGACAGGCCTTTAAGTAATGGATTTGTTATTTTATTGTAAGTATTTTGTAAGCATTCCGTCAAATCTCAATTCAGGTTCGAATATCCGCCGATGCAAGACGAGCGAGAAACAACCGGCTGCGCGAGAAGTCTGGTGCGACATCTGGCGTGCGAAGTGCTCAGCGCCCTGAACGGGGAGGCGAGCTTGTGGAAAGTCTGGTGGCTGGCCGGGACACCCGCCATTGCCATTGCCTACTGGCTGGGGATCACGGCAGAAAGCTTTCGCTTCGATGAAGCGCACCTTGCGGGTGCCATTCTGGACACGGTCAAATTCCTGGTCTGCCTGATGTGGCTGACGGTTGCGTGGCGCTGTTCAGGCAATGTCAGCCGTCCGGCCTGGACCGGCATTGCCCGGGCAGCCATCGTGATCGGCGTGCTGTTTGCGGGGCTGACCTACTAAAGCCAAAACAGCATAAATAGCGCAATGATTATTATCGTTTTAATTTTTAAACTGACGATATTTGCGGATTCATACAATTATTATTGTCAGTTATTAAAGAACATAGCGCGCCAGATCCTCGCTGGCCGCCAGGTCCTTGAGCCGCGCATCGACATAGGCGGCATCAATCACGAGTTTTTCGCCGCTGCGTTTGCCGGCATCAAATGACACCTCCTCCAGCAATTTCTCCATCACCGTATGCAACCGGCGCGCGCCGATGTTCTCGGTCTTTTCGTTCACCGACCAGGCGATCTCGGCCAGCCGCCGTATGCCCTCGGGGGTGAATTCCAGTGTGACCTGCTCGGTCCCGAGCAGCGCGGCGTATTGCACGGTCAGGCAGGCATCGGTGGCGGTGAGGATGCGCTCGAAATCCGTGACGGTCAGCGAATCCAGTTCAACGCGTATCGGGAACCGGCCCTGCATCTCGGGGATGAGGTCCGATGGCCTTGAAAGGTGGAAGGCGCCGCTGGCAATGAACAGGATGTGATCAGTCTTGACCATGCCGTACTTGGTGTTGACCGTGGTGCCTTCCACCAGCGGCAGCAGGTCGCGCTGCACGCCCTGGCGGGACACATCGGCACCGGCAGTCTCCTGGCGCGCGGTGATCTTGTCGAATTCATCGATGAACACGATGCCGTTCTGCTCGACATTGGCCAGCGCCCCGGCGCGCAGGTCTTCCTCGTTCACCATGCGCGCCGCCTCCTCGTCAGCCAGCAGGCGGAACGCATCCCTGATTTTCAGCTTGCGCTGCTTCCTGCGACCACCACCCATGTTCTGGAACATGCCCTGGATCTGCTGCGTCAGGTCCTCCATGCCCGGGGGCGCGAGGATCTCCATCTGTGCCTGGGGGGTGGCCAGCTCGATTTCGATTTCACGGTCATCGAGTTCGTGTTCACGCAGCTTCTTGCGGAATTTCTGGCGCGCGGTGGAATCTTCCTCGCCTGCGGCGCGCGGTGTGAAACCCATGTCCCTGGCCGGTGGGAGCAGCGCATCAAGGATGCGTTCCTCGGCCGCATCTTCGGCCTGCGCGCGCACTTTTTTCGTTGCCACTTCGCGGGCGTCCTTGATGCCGGTTTCCACCAGGTCACGGATGATGGTGTCCACGTCACGCCCCACATAGCCGACCTCGGTGAACTTCGTCGCCTCGACCTTCACGAAAGGCGCATCGGCAAGGCGCGCAAGGCGCCGCGCAATCTCGGTCTTGCCCACGCCGGTGGGCCCGATCATCAGGATATTCTTGGGCGTGATTTCGCTGCGCAGCGGCTCCTCGACCTGCTGGCGCCGCCAGCGATTCCTCAGTGCGATGGCCACGGCGCGCTTGGCACGATCCTGGCCGACGATGTGCTTGTCCAGTTCATGGACGATTTCCTGCGGAGTCATGTGGGACATGTTGGGCATTACCGGAAACGTGAAAGGTCGACCGCCAGAGGGATCAGGAGCGCGAATCCTGCCGGCTCAAAGGACTTCAACCGTATGGTTCTGGTTGGTGTAGATGCAGAGGTCCGCGGCAACGGACAGGGACTTCCGGACAATGGCCTCGGGATCAAGATCGGTGTTCTCCAGCAACGCGCGTGCCGCGGCCTGCGCATAGGCCCCGCCGGACCCAATGGCCACCAGCCCATGCTCCGGCTCAAGCACATCGCCCTGCCCGGTGATGATCAGGGACACATCGCGATCGGCCACCGCAAGCATCGCTTCCAGGCGGCGCAGGATGCGGTCAGTGCGCCAGTCCTTGGCCAGTTCCACCGCAGAGCGCATCAGGTTGCCCTGGTGCTTGTCCAGCTTGGCCTCAAAACGCTCGAACAACGTAAAGGCATCTGCAGTGCCGCCGGCAAACCCGGCCAGAATCCTGTCGTGGTAAAGGCGACGCACCTTGCGCGCAGTGGCCTTGATCACGATATTGCCCAGCGTGACCTGGCCGTCCCCGCCCAACGCAACCTTGTTGCCGCGCCGCGCGGAGAGGATGGTGGTGCCGTGAAATTGTTCCATGGGAATTCGGGGGAATGATCAGGCGTCAATGGTAAAGCATCCGCGCAGCAGCGCGGGGTGATGGTCAGATGGGGGCTGAAGCACGGAGTTCAATGCCGCCACGTTGGCATGGGCACCCTGCCGGCCCGTTTCGCTCGCCCCATCCACGCAGCGAACATGCCTGTCGCCGCCATGGTGCAGACAATCATCGCCCCTGAAGGCAGGTCAAACCAGGCCGAGGCGGCAAGCCCGCTGGCATAACCGAACAAGGCCACGCCATAGGCGCGCCATTGACGGCGCTCCTTCACGTAGTAGGTCGAGAGCGCCGGCACAATCAGCGTGGCAAACACCAGATACAAACCCACCTGCTGCACCGACAGCGTCACGGCACAGGCAAACAACAGGTAAAAGCCGACGCGCCCCAGACGCTGGCCGAGCCGGAACCACAGCGCCGCAAGCAGCGCATACGCCGGTGCCTGCAGCAGGAGTTGCCGGGGGTCCACCCAGAGGATCTGCCCGACCAGCAGATCCTTCAACTGCTCGCCGCCATGCGGGTTCCCAGCCAGCAACAGCAATGCGATGCTCGCCGCCAGCACAAACACGACACCGATGATCGCCTCCTGCACCTGGGGCCAGCGCCGTTCTGTCCAGGTGAGGAACAGCGCACCTGCAACCGCGGCCCCCAGTGCGGCAACCTGCACCGCATAACCCTGCGGCTCCCAGCCAAGACTGTCGGCAATGATGACACCGAGGCCGGCAATCTGCGCGACGGCGAGGTCGATGAATACGATCCCGCGCGACAGCACCTGCATGCCGAGCGGAACCAGGGTCAGTGTGACCAGCAACCCGGCCGCGAGCGCCGGCAGAAGAATGCTCATACTAGCTGCGTCAAAATGCATGCGGTCCTCCTATCTGGCTGCCGCAACAAGGCGCGCGATCGTGTCATCGAACAGGCTGAACAGATCAATCGCCTTGTCGCTGCCGCCGACCGTGAAGGGCAGCATCACCGCGGGAATGCGCGTTCGCTGCGACAGGAATGCCGCCGCCTTGGGATCGTTGTACGCCGAATAGATGATCAGCTTCGCCGGCTGCCGCTGCATGCCCTCCACCAGCTCGGCCAGATGTGCCGGCGTCGGCGGGACACCGGGCATGGGCTCCAGCGTGCCGGCCTCGCGCAAGCCCAGCCACGCCTCGAGGTAGGTCCAATCCTTGTGGTGGGTGACGACCGCCATACCCTTGAGCGGCGCAGCCTGCTGCTCCCAGCGCGACACCCCCGCCTGCCAGCGATCGAGGAAGACCTTGCCTCTTGTACGATAGGCCTCCGCATTCGCCGCATCAATCTGCTCAAACCGGGCAATCAGTGCCGTGGCAACCTTCGCGATATTGCGCGGATCGGTTTGAATATGCGGATTGCCACCGGGATGGATATCCCCCATCGAACGATCCAGGGTTTTTGGCACCTCCAGTTTCTGAACAAACTGCCCTGCCTCGAAGTACCCTGGATTGCCCGGCTGAATCTTGCGGTTGCCCGATTGCACCAGCAGCAGCGGCAGCCAGCCGACCTCCAGCTCGGAGCCTGCGCACACCACGAGGTCGGCATTACGTACGCGCGCGATCAGGCTGGGACGCGCTTCGATGTGATGCGGATCCTGCAATGCCGTCGTTGCCGAATAGACAGTTGCGTTATCGCCTGCAACCTCCCGCGCCAGCGCCGCCCATTCGGGTTCGCAGGCCACGACATTGACCGCCGCAAATGCAGGCAATCCGGCAAACCAGAGGCACGCTCCGGTCATTAATTTCCATGGGAATTTCATGTTGAGTCCTTTCAGGATGCGCTTTTAGAACGTATGGGCGCCGTGGGCGCCCAGGCTCATGATGTATTGGAGGAACACCTGGTTGTCGGTTGCATCCCGGCGGGACTGGTCGCGTGCGAACTGCAGCCGGATACGGCTGAACTCGCTGCCGCTCCAGTCGACCATGAACGTGCTGCGTGTGGGGGCATACGCGGCGAGAACCGGGAAGTCGGCCGCGGTGAGCGCACCCGAATCGACCAGGCCCAATCCGGTTGAGCCGGGGCTTAGACGGTCATATCGGTAGCCGGCACGCCATTGCGGCATGAACTGGTAGACACCCTGCGCATACCACCCGGATTGTCGCGACTGGAAACCTCCGCTCTGTGTTCCCAACGATGCAAGCGCCGTGTCATAGATGAGATCCCCGCTCTCAGCGCGCCGGAAATACTCTCCCTGCAATTTTAAGTTGGTGACCGTGGCATTGCCGTTGGGAGCCCACTTCAGGATACCGCCCAGCGCCCACAACCGGCTCGTTCCACTGAAGCTGTTGTTGACCGTGGTGCCTGTGGAATCGACATCGGTATAGCTGCGATCACGCGGCGATGTGCGCAAATGGGACACTCCCAGTTTCCAGGCAGTGCTGTCGCTGATGTCGCCGCCCAGATGCGCGAACAGCGTGCCCGAACCAAAGCCGTTCTTGCTGCGTCCGCCATCAGGGCCACCCGGAAACTTGCGCCCCCGCCCCAGTTCCAGGCCAAGGTCAAAGTAGGCATCTGTCGGGGCAATCCACTTCACCTGGACACCGTCATCGGCAAACTGATTGCCGAGGAAGGCCTTGTTGACCAGTGGCGCATCGGTGAAGTCCCACGCGTGGGCATGGATTTCGTTCTGGTAGCCGACAGCGGAGAAGAATCGTCCCGCCTTCACCGTCAGGCCATCGGCCAGCCCGAGCGTCTGGAGGAAGCCTTCCTCGACCTCGATCTTTTCGTCCGGCGACAGGGAGGCAATCAGGGTTCCGCGAAAATTCTGATCGATGTTTGCCGCGAATGCGATTTCGGACTCGCCAAGGCTGAAGCCCCGCCCCGGAGGAGCAACCTCTCCCTGGGTGGGAACAAAGCCGTTGATCCGGAAGCCGGCGGGATCGCGCGACAGATTCCCGTAGGTGCCATTCAGGATGAACGAAACAGCAGGATTGAAGGCGCCCTCTGAAGCCGGGCGATTGCTCGACTGCGCGACGGCCTGATCGGCTGTTGCAGCCGCTTGGCCTGCGGCCACCTGCGCCTCGCCGGATGCACGCTCAGCCTCTTTAAGGCGGGCCTCCAGTGCACCGATGCGCTGCTCGTACTGCTCCCTGAGCTGCCGGACCTGTTCGCGCAATTCCTTTAAATCATCATCCGTGGCCGCGTGTGCCAATTGGCACACCGGCATCGCGACTGCCGCGACCACCGCCAATGCGGTTGCTTTCGATCGAAACATGTTCTCTCTCCATGGCTTTCATTGGCAGACAGAAAATCCGCCTGCGAAAAACCGCCCCCAACACCGGGCGGAGCCGTTACATGCAGCTAGGAGAGCGCGGGGGGTGCGCGGGAGGAGTAAGACGCAGTTGCCGAGGGCAGCAGCAGCACGTGCTGCGCGGTGAGCGTCGGGCATGCGGACCCGGACACACTGACAACCAGCGGCGACCCGGAGGCCACGCTGTCCAGCGCGTGGAAGGCAACACAGTGATCTGCGGAATGGTCAAGCGGCGGCGCCTGCCTGCCTGCATCGCCGCCATGGCCTGCTGCGGCCAGGGCGACCGCGAGGTCGTATTTGGCATGGGACAGCGCATGCAGGTACCCGGCCCACTGCGCGGCAACAAACACCGCGACGAGGAACAGGCTCAGCAGCTTGCGCGTCGATGCCATCACGACAATCCGGGAGTCAGCGCGGATATCAGCGCCCGAACAACTTCTGCTTCTGTTCGCGACGCGACTGCGCCTCGATGGTCAGCGTGGCCGTGGGACGTGCCAGCAGGCGCGGAATGCCGATGGCCTCGCCAGTCTCCTCGCAATAGCCATAGCTGCCATCCTCGATCCGCGCCAGCGCCTCTTCGACCTTGCGCAACAGCTTGCGTTCACGGTCGCGGGTGCGCAATTCCAGCGCATTCTCTTCCTCGATGCTCGCCTGGTCCGCCACGTCGGGTTCCGCCTGGTGCTCGCGCAGATGCTCGGAAGTATTGTTGGCGTTGTCCAGGATCTCGCGCTGCATGGTGAGCAACTGATTACGGAAGAAGGCGAGCTGCTCCGCATTCATGTACTGGGCGACCGGCATCTTCTTCAATGCCGCCTCCGTGAGCGGCTTTGCGTCCGTTGCCGCGACATCCGGCACTGCGTCCTTCTTTACTGCGGTGCGGCCAGGCATTGTTCCAGTCCTTTCACGATCAAATCCTCGGGCAGATCGCGCCCGATGAATACCATGGTGCTCGAGCGCTTTTCATCCCTGCCCCAAGTCCTCCCCATGTCCCCGCCCATCATCATGTGCACGCCCTGAAACACCACACGCTGCGGGACGCCCTTCAGATACAGTACACCTTTATAGCGCAACAGATTTTCCCCGTATACCTTGACAATTCCGCCCAGGAAATCCTCCAGTTTGGTGGAGTCAAAGGGGCGTTCCGAGCGGAACACGAAGGACTTGACGTGTTCGTCGTGCTCGTGCTCGGCGTCCTCCAGGAAGGTCGGGTCGATTTCGAGCACGGCATTGAGGTTGAAGCCACGGATGTCGAGTATCTCGCCGATCGGCGCGTCACCGAAATTCACCTTGCGCACCGGTGCGCGCGGGTTCAGCCGCACCAGCCGGGCCTTGAGTTTCTCGGCTTCATCCTCGGGAACCAGATCCGTCTTGGACATCAGGATGCGATCGGCGAATCCGACCTGTTCCTGGGCCTCCTTGAACTGGTCCAGCGTCTGCTGGCCGTGCTTGGCGTCCACCAGGGTGATCACGCTGTCGAGCAGGTAGTACTCGCCAACCTTCTCGTCAAGGAAAAAAGTCTGGGCCACCGGCCCCGGATCGGCCATGCCGGTCGTCTCGATGATGACACGCTCGAACCACAGCTTGCCGGACTCGCGCTTGGCCCTCAGGTCGGCAAGGATGCGCAGCAGATCACCGCGTACCGTGCAGCAGATGCAGCCGTTGTTCATTTCCACGATCTGCTCATCCTGGTCGTCGATGAGTATCTCGTTGTCCACGCCGGCCTCGCCGAACTCGTTCTCGATGACCGCGATGCGGTGACCGTGCTGCTCCTTGAGGATGCGGTTGAGCAGCGTGGTCTTGCCGCTGCCCAGGAAGCCCGTGAGGATGGTCACGGGAATCATTTTCTTGTCCGCCTTCTTTTCCGCCAGTTGTTGCTTCTTTGCCATTGTCGTTCCTTCCGCTATGCCGCTACCCACATTGAGGGCAACGCCCCCTCACCGTCAGTTCCACACTCTCCGCACGATATCCGCGCGGTACCCGCAATGCCCTGCCCGCTGCTACTTCGCTCAGGCAGACCACCTTGCCACAATCACTGCACTGAAAATGGGCGTGCCTCTCATGCAACTCCCGGGCGACGCTTGCCCCCGCACCAGCGGTCGCGCCCGACGTTGCCCCGCGACCGACACCGAAGCGCCAGATCCGGTCATTGCCGGCGACGCGATGCACCAGTCCATGCTCTGCAAGGGAATCCAGTACCCGGTACAGCGTAACCCTGTCGATGCGATGGCGGCCGAGGCGCTGCTCGATGTCCTGATGGGACAGCAACCCGCCGGATGCGGACAATTCCGCAAGCACCCGGACCCTGGCTGTCGTCACGCGCAGGCCGGACTCGCGCACCTGCTCGCGGGCTGCCGAGTGAATGTCGTCAGTATGCTTCATGTCAGCCGCGCAACTGGTGCATGGCCGCGATCGCAGCTATCCCGGCGCCGATAAGGGAAACCTGCGAGATCGCCACACGGGCATCCCAGCGGCGCTGCATGTCCGGAATCAGGTCGGCCATGGCGACATAGATGAAGCTCGCCGCGGCAATCGCAAGCACATGGGGAACCGCCCCCTGCACCTTGTCCAGCAAGAGATAGCCGAGGACACCACCGGCCACCGAAGTCAGGCTGGAGATCATGTTCCAGATCAGGGCCTGGCGCCGCCCGAAGCCACTGGAGAGCAGCACCATGAAATCGCCGATTTCCTGGGGAATTTCATGGATGATGACTGCGGTGGTCGTGGCGATGCCCAGCTGGATATCGGCGGTAAACGCCGCGGCAATCAGGATGCCGTCGACAAAATTGTGAAATCCGTCGCCAATCAGAATCATGGCGGCGGTGCTCTGCCCTTTTTCGCCGTGGCCATGGTGATGGTGGCCATGTCCATGATGATGGCTGCTGTCATCTGCGTGACCATTGTGCGCAGTATCACCGCCGGCTTCACCATGACTGTGCCGCCACAGCGCAGCCTTCTCAAGCACGAAAAACAGCAACAGGCCGCCCAGCAGCGTGGCCAGCATGCTCTGCGTGTTCGTGCTGCGGGCCAGTGCTTCCGGAAGCACGTCGAGGAAAGCCACGGCCAGCAGCGTGCCAACGGCGAAACTCACCATGTGCCCCACCCAGCGTGACAACAGGGTCAGCGCCACCGCGCCGGCAATGGCGATGGACAGCACGCCGCCAGCCAGGGTGCCAACGATGATGTAGGACAGGACGGGATCGATGATGGAGCTCCGCGGGCGTTCGGGACAGGCAGGCGGGAAAGCCGCGCATTAGACCACAGCGACGAACCTTGTTGCAACTTTGTTGCAACAAGCCATACCCGTGTTGTCGCCTCGCAATGCCCCCTTGGTTCGTGAGGCTATCTGCGCGCCAGCAGCAGACCCTTCAGATACTCGCCCTCGGGAAATTCCATCAGCACCGGATGATCAGGAGCAGCAAAGAAACGTTGCTCGATGCCAAACGACAACCCGGCATCGGCCGCCGCACCGGCAACGATTTTCTGGAACAAATCGGCGGAAATACCGCTGGAGCAGGAGAATGTCGCCAGCATCCCGCCCGGGCGCAACAACCTCATGGCATTGAGGTTGATGTCCTTGTAGCCGCGCGCCGCGCGCTCGGCATCCTTCGAAGTCGGCGCGAATTTCGGCGGATCGAGCACGATGAAATCGAAGGTCTTTCCCTCAGCGCGCAAATCACGCAAATATCGGAACACATCGGCATCCGCCCATTCAGTGCGCACTCCGTCAAGGCCATTCAGCACAACATTCTGCTGCGCCAGTTCCAGCGCGCCCGCCGAGCTGTCCACGGACATGACGCTGCGCGCGCCTCCGGCCAGTGCCGACAGCGTGAAGCCGCCGGTATAGCAGAAGCAGTTCAGCACATCGCGGTCACGGCACAACGCCCCCACCGCAGTGCGGTTGTCGCGCTGGTCCAGGAAAAATCCGGTCTTCTGTCCCGTGGCAACATCGACGCGATAGCGCAAGCCGCGTTCGTTGATGACCAATTGCCCGTGAGGCACCGCACCCGCCAGGACACCAATACGCACCGGCAATCCTTCCAGCGCGCGCACATCCGCATCCGAACGCTCGAATACGTTCGCGCAGCCAGTGGCCTCGCGCAGCGCGGCCACCAGCACATCACGCCAGCGCTCCGCACCCGACGAAGTGATCTGCACCACCAGTGTGTCGGCATAGCGATCGGCAATCAGCCCCGGCAGACCGTCCGCTTCGGCATGCACCACACGCAGCGCATCACAGTCTGCGGCCATCCCGGCGCGGCGCGCCACGGCGGCGGCGACACGGGATCGGAGCAGCGCCTCGTCGGGCACCTCCTGCACATCGAAACTCCACACCCGGGCTCGAATCTGAGAAGCCGGACTGAGCGCAGCCCAGGCGAGAAACCGTCCATCACTGGCACACACGGCGACGTTGCCACCGGACGCCACATCGCCCCTCAGATGCGCAACAGCTCCGGAAAAAACCCAAGGGTGACGGCGCAGAAGGGATTTTTCACGTCCGGCTTTGAGCGTGAGCGCGGGTACCGCGCTGGAAACATGCTGGGTCATTTCTTCCTGGCTCGCGGGTGCGCCTGGTCGTAGACCTTGGCTAAGTGTTGAAAGTCGAGATGCGTATACACCTGCGTCGTCGAAATGCTGGCGTGCCCCAGCATTTCCTGAACCGCGCGCAGATCGCTGGATGATTGCAGCACATGGGTGGCAAAGGAATGGCGCAGCATGTGCGGATGGATGGCAAGTCCGATGCGCCGGCCCCAATTCGCCAGCCTCTGCTGCACGACACTGGGCGAAATGCGCCGTCCGCGCGCACCGACGAACAAGGCGGCCTCGTCCGGCACTGCAAGCTGCGCACGCGCCGCCAGCCACGCATCCAGTGCCGCGACGGCCCGCGAGCCGACCGGAATGCGGCGCGTCTTGCTGCCCTTGCCCGTGACGCTGATTTCGCCATCGGCACGAATGTCCCGGGCCTGGGCAAGATCCACACTGACCAATTCGGCAAGGCGCAGGCCGGAGGAGTAAAGCAGTTCGAACATCGCCTTGTCGCGCAGATCAGCCGGCGCTTCGGCCGGCGTGTCGAGCAATTGCGCCACCGCATCGGGCGACAGCGTCTTCGGCAGTGGTTTGGGGCTTTTGGGCGGGCGCACCCCGGCAACGGGATTGGCCACCGGGCCGTGCCAGCGATCCAGCCAGCGGTAGAACGTGCGCCAGGCCGACAACGCCCTGCCGATGGAATGTCCGGAGAGGCCTTTGCCATGCAGCTTGGCGACGGCACGCCTCACCTGCGTGTTCTGCAATTGTTCCAGCGGCGCTTCGCCCAGTTCGGCGAGCAACCGTTCGAGGTCGCGACCATAGCCGCTGATGGTATGCGGCGAAAGACGGCGTTCGGTCTGCAGGTGACTCAGGAATTCGACCACCCTGACGCGGCGGGGATCATCGTCCCCCGCGGCCATGGTCAGACAAAGCGGCGCAGCGCAGCGCCTGTCAGTTCGCCCAGTCGCTGCAGGTAGACCGTGCCCATTTCCGGGTAGAAGCGCAGCACATCCTCGCTGCCCAGGGCCAGCAGGCCAATGCAGGCACCGGCGGCATCGCGCAACGGAATGTGGGCAACGGAGCGCACCTGCGATGCCGACTCACCGAACCAGCCGGCCGCCTCCACGCTGCCGCTGGGTCCGCAGAACGGTTGCGACAGGCCTGAAGCATATTGCTTGAACTCGTCGCTGACCGGAGCGAACTCGTCCCGCCCTTCAGCTTCACCTGCACCCTCCCGGCCGCCCCAGATGCGCAACGCCGTCTGCGGCACGGACAGCCCTTCGCGCAAACCGCCGTGCAGTGCGGCCAGCAATTCGCCAAGGCTGGCCGTGGGCAGTTGCGAGAGAACCAGCGCATGCATCTTGCCGGTGATGGCATCGTTCTCCTCGGCGAACTCGATGAGTTCCTGGAGCTTCGCCTTGAGGGCGCGGTTTTCCTCGCGCAAGGCCTGCACCTGGCGGTCGGAGAGCGCAATCGCCTGGCCACCATGCGGATTGGGAAGCTGGATCTGTGTCAGGAGTTCCAGGTGGTCTTCAAAAAAACCCGGGTGGTCCCTCAGGTACTGCGCAACTTCATCGTCATTCATCAAGCTCAATTTCCCCCTCGAAAACCGTCTCTGCGGGCCCGGTCATGCGGACCTTGGCAGCCTCCTTCGCAACCTTCTCGGCGCTGCCGGAGTTTACTCCGTCCGCACCATCCCATGCGATGCTCAAATCACCGCCGCAGGTACTGACCCGGACCGGCGAATCGAGCAGGCCGCGGCGGATGCCCGCCACCACCGCGGCACAGGCGCCCGTGCCGCAGGCCAGGGTTTCCCCAGCGCCGCGCTCCCACACGCGCAACCTCACCTGATGACGATCCTGCACCTGCAGGTAGCCGGCATTGACCCGCTGCGGAAAGCGCACGTGATGCTCGATCAGTGGCCCCTGTGTCGTCACCGGCGCAGCATCCACATCCGCCACAACCTGCACTGCATGCGGGTTGCCCATGGATACGGCGGTGATCTCCACAGTCACCCCGTTCACGTCGATCGTCTGGACAAGGGCATCGGAATCACTGATGAAAGGAATGCGGCGCGGCTCGAAGATCGGCGCGCCCATGTCCACGGTCACTTCGCCATCCGGCTCGAGCCGGGGCGCAATCAGTCCCGACAGCGTCTCGACACGAATCTCGGACTTCGCGGTCAGTCCGCGATCGCGCACAAATCGCACGAAGCAGCGCGCGCCGTTGCCGCACTGCTCGACCTCGCCGCCATCCGCATTGAAGATGCGGTAACGGAAATCGGCACCGGCGGCCGTCGGCTTCTCCACCAGCAGCACCTGGTCGCAGCCGATGCCGAAATGCCGGTCGGCAATGCGCCGTATGCGCTGCGGCGTCAGATCGACGCGCTGGCTGATCCCGTCGAACACGACAAAATCGTTGCCCACACCGTGCATTTTGGCAAAGCGCAGTTTCACGCCGCTCACAGGACGCACAGCCTCGTGTAATCGCGCAGGATGCAACGGTCCATGATGACGGTCATGCCGGCTTCCGCAGCGCGCGCCGCCGCCGGCTCGTTGATCACGCCATCCTGCATCCAGATGGCCTTCAGTCCCAGCTTCACGCACTGATCCACCACCGGCGGCACGTTGTCGCTGGCGCGAAACACATTCACGAGATCGATCCGGTCCGGCACCGAAGCAAGGTCGGGATAGGCCTTCTCGCCCAGCCCTTCGCTGATGCCGGGCCGCACCGGGATGATGCGAAAGCCGTAACGCTGCATGGCCCGCGCGATGTTATGGCTGGGCCGGCCCGGCTTTGGCGAAAAACCCACCACGGCGATGGTCTTCACGCCTTTAAGCAATTCACGCACTTGGTCGGGAGTGGGATTGGAAAAACTCATTGGATATGTCTGTCATTCCCGCGAAAGCGGGAATCCAGCGGCCCGTTCAACTCCAAAACATGGATTCCCGCTTTCGCGGGAATGACAGCATCAAGGCAGTGGATTACCAGCACAATTCGCCCTTCCAGCCAGTCTTGGCACGCATATTCAACGGCGGCATCACTGTCCGTTGCAATGTAAGCGTTCAAAGCGCGCCGCCCGACACATTCAATACCACTTGGGCTCCCCATCCGGTCGCGTCTTGAACCGTTTATGGGTCCACAAATACTGCGCCGGACTCTCAAGCACGCGATCTTCAATGAACGCATTCATGCGCCGCGTATCCGCTCCGACATCTTCAGTGGGGTAATTATCCCACGCGGGATGACAGCGCAGGACGTAACCCGCCCCGCCCGGCAGAAGCAGCGTGACGCAGGGAACGACTTTCGCACCCGCGAGTTTCGCCAGCCGCGCCAGCCCTGTGATCGTCGCCGCGGGCACGCCGAAGAACGGCAGGAAGATGGCATCGCGCGGGCCATAGTCCATGTCCGGCAGGTAATAGAAAGGCCTCCCTTCGCGCAATGCTGCGAGCGCCGGACGTATGCCGTCCTGGCGCGAGAACAGGCGCTGCTCGCCAAAGCGCGTGCGTCCGGCGAGCAGCGCCTTGTTCATCACCGCACTCTTCTGGTTCGAGTAGACACTTGCGAGATTCATGTCGCAGGTCAGGCGCTCCCAGCCTGCATCAAGGCCGACGAAATGCGGCGCAAACAGGATCACCGGCCCGGCCTTCCGCGCCATCTCGAGATGTTCGCGGCCCTCAAATCGCACCAGCCGCTCGATGCGCCTGCGGGACGACCACCACAGGATGCCGCGCTCGACCAGGCTGCGGGCCAGCATCCGGAAGTGCTGCCGTGCCAATTGCCGGCTCTCCGCTTCATCCATGTCCGGGAAACAACGCGCAAGGTTCACAAGGCAGACTGCGCGGCGTTCGCGCGCCAGCATGTACAGCACGGAGCCCAGCAGGTTGCCGACAACCGACAGCAGCGCCAGCGGCCATCCATGCAACAGCCACATCAGCAACAATCCGGCACGGGCTAGCACCTGTGCCTCCGCCCCGTCTCACTCACGGTCACGAGCCCGCCCCGGGCGGCGGTTCGACACCCGCCGGAACCTTGTAGCGGTTGTAACTCCACAGGTACTGCTCGGGACAGCGCCGGATCAACGCTTCCAGCGCGCGATTGAGGTGGCGCGTGGCCGACTCTCCGGGTTGCTGCGGCGGCATCGTTTCGGCATGGCCGCGATACCCGGCACCACCGGGCAACCGTTCAGCGTAGGCAAGCACGATCCGGGCACCCGTGGACTCGGCCAGGCGCTGCACCAGCGTCATCGTATAGGCCGGGCGTCCGAAAAATTCGGCCCACTCGCCTTCGCCGCGACCCGGCGTCTGGTCAGGAAGAATGCCCACGGCCTCACCGTTCTTGAGCGCTCGATACAGCGAACGGATTCCGCGCATGGTGGGTTCGGCCAGCTTCAGGCGCGGCTTGCCGCGCCCGGAGGAGATGAGCATGCTCACCAGATTCTTCTTCGGCGGCGAAAACAGGGCCGTCATCGGACCGTAATGATGGGTGTAGTACTGGGCTGTCACCTCGAAACAACCCAGATGGGGAGTGACAAAAATGATTCCCTTGCCACCCGCCATTGCGGACTTGATCACCTCATCCACCCGGGCATCGCGCATCAGCGCAGCCGCTTCCGCCTGGGGCCTGAACCAGACCGGAATGAGTTCCAGTACACCCTTGCCGGCTTCGGCCACACTGCGCCTCAGCAGGCCGGAATCCGTGTAACCCGCAGCGGCGAGGTTCTGGCGCGTCAAGCGGCGAAAGCGCGGAGAGAGTGCCCACACCGTCCATCCCAGGACAACACCCAGGGCATGGAAAAACGACAGCGGAAGGACTGCGAGGATTTTCAGCACAAGCAGGATCGGCTAAGCACGGCCATCTCTAGGAGCCGGAGGGCAGTCGTGGTACCCTTTCGGCCTGTTTTTTCTATCTTTTATATAGGTGCCCAGCATGTCGAGCTTCCTGTTTACGTCCGAGTCCGTTTCCGAAGGCCACCCGGACAAAGTCGCCGACCAGATCTCCGACGCGATCCTTGACGCCATTCTAGCGCAGGACAAGCGCTCCAGAGTCGCGGCCGAGACGCTCGTCAAGGACAACCTGGTCGTGCTGGCGGGTGAAATCACCACCGGTGCCAAGGTCAACTTCGATGAAGTGGCGCGCAAGACCATCCGGCGCATCGGTTACAACGATCCGGCGATCGGCTTCGACACCTCCACCTGCACGGTGATCGTGGCCTACGGCGAACAATCCCAGGATATCGCCCAGGGCGTGGACGAAGGCAAGGGCCTTGATCTGGACCAGGGCGCCGGCGACCAGGGCCTGATGTTCGGCTACGCGTGCGACGAAACCCCCCAGTACATGCCGCTCGCGATCTGGCTGTCGCACCGCATGGTTGAGCGCCAGTCCGAGCTGCGCCGCGACGGTCGCCTGCCCTGGCTGCGCCCGGACGCAAAGTCGCAGGTCACGCTGCGTTACACCGACGGCAAGCCCGATGCGCTCGACACCATCGTGCTCTCCACCCAGCATCAGCCTGGCGTCACGCACAAGCAGATCGAAGAAGCGGTAATCGAGCAGATCATCAAGCCGGTGCTGCCGAAGAACCTGATCAAGGGCAGCATCAAGTATCTGGTTAACCCGACCGGCAATTTCGAAATCGGCGGCCCCAAGGGCGACTGCGGCCTGACCGGCCGCAAGATCATCGTCGACACCTACGGCGGCTCCGCACCGCACGGCGGCGGCGCCTTCTCCGGCAAGGACCCCTCCAAGGTGGACCGCTCGGCTGCCTATGCTGCGCGCTATGTCGCCAAGAACGTGGTTGCAGCAGGCCTCGCCTCCAAGTGCCTGGTGCAGGTGTCCTACGCCATCGGCGTGGCCAAGCCCACCAGCGTGCTGGTCACGACGCAGGGCACGGGCAAGATCTCCGATGAGAAGCTCTCGGAACTGGTGCAGAAGCATTTCGACCTGCGCCCCAAGGGCATCGTGCAGATGCTCGACCTGCTGCGCCCCATCTACGAAAAGACCGCCGCCTACGGCCACTTCGGCCGCGACGAACCGGAATTCACTTGGGAAAATGTGGACAAGGCAGCAGCGCTGGCCGCCGATGCAGGCGTGAAGCGCGAAGCGGTTCAGGCCTGAGCGCAGCGAACTTGTCCACATTTCGGTGCAGGCTAACTTGCGCGTCAGCGCAAGTTAAGCCGCAACGCGGCGGCCGGAGCCAAAACACCGACAAGGCAGCAGCACGGGCGGTCGATGCCGGGATCAAGCAGCCTGCAACCGTCTGAGTCTTGCTGCAGTCATGAAAAAGTCGGCGCAAGCCGGCTTTTTTGTTTCCAGACATCCGATAACAATTATCATCCGAATCCGCTTTAAAAGCAGTATTTCCAGCGGTATTGATATTATTACTCACGCATCGGATCACGATCCACCATTACAACCGACGATTTCGCACCTGGTAGCCACCCCGCCCGCAAAGCCTCTCAGCCCTCCCATTCCGTAACATTTTGTAAGCAGTTCTTCGCGATGCATTGCCATGCGTCCCACCGCAGCCCCGCATGAATTCCTACGCTCGACGCTCGCCAACATGCAGGGTGCGGCCCTGCGATTCGCTCAGTCCGGTATCGACGAAGTGATTTGCACCAGCCTACCCGCAAACGTACGTCCGGGTTTCTTCGCCTGCATTCGCCGGCCTGCTTACAACTTTAACCACCATTACGGACTTGTCATCCACACGCAATCCCGCTGACGGAAACGCTGGCCAGAATGCACTCACTGCCGGACCAACCGGCAGAACGCCTCCTCAAGCGTATGTTCAATTCATTTTTCAGGAGTACATCATGAGCCCATTCATTCGCACCATGACCTGCATCGGCACCCTTGCTGCGGCGCTCGCCGCCGTCCCGGCCCATGCACATGCCCTCACCCACGAGGACATCTATGGCGAGAGCATTCCGGCAAACCAGCCCGTGGATCGCACCGTGACCATCCAACCCGGTGAGCGGGCCGTCTATGTCGAGCACGGTGATACCGTCAAATTTGTCCTTCAGACCGTCAGCGGAGAACAGTCCTTCTCGTGGCGTTTTGACGGTGTTCCGGATTCCGACAGAATCCGCCTCTCCGAACTGTCGCCAGGGGCAGGTTCCGCGGGCAATGTGTGGGTTCAGGTGGAAACTGAATCCGACTCCGGAGAATAGATAACCCGCATCAATGCCAGGCAGCCCCTTCCTTCCTGGAAGGGGCTGCCGCCAGCCGGAATGGCATGAAATCGGCTATTTGCGCTACAATTCGCCCCTCTTCGAGGAGCGTTGCGACGGGTCACCACTGACCTGCCAGGCTCGAAGATTCACACCGCAACGGCGCTCACGAACTCTTTTGACTGAAAGGAGCGCGTGATGAGCGCCGTACCCAAGAACACCCCATCCAAGGATTTCATCGTTGCCGACCTGTCGCTGGCCGACTGGGGACGCAAGGAAATCGCCATTGCCGAGACCGAGATGCCCGGCCTCATGGCAATCCGCGAGGAATTTGCCACGACCCAGCCGCTGCGCGGTGCGCGCATCACCGGTTCGCTGCACATGACCATTCAGACGGCGGTGCTGATCGAAACGCTGAAGGCGCTCGGCGCCGATGTGCGCTGGGCCTCGTGCAACATCTTCTCCACGCAGGACCATGCCGCCGCCGCGATTGCTGCCGGCGGCACGGCAGTGTTTGCCGTCAAGGGCGAAACGCTGGAGGAATACTGGGATTACACCCATCGCATCTTCGAGTGGCCGGCAGTTGACGGAAAACCCGGCCAGTTGTCCAACATGATCCTCGACGATGGCGGCGACGCCACGCTGCTGCTGCACCTGGGCACCCGTGCCGAGAAGGATGCTTCCGTGATCGCCCATCCGTCGAGCGAAGAGGAAACCTGCCTGTTCGCCGCGATCAAGAAAAAGCTGGTCACCGAACCGAACTGGTACTCCAAGCGCCTCGCCGCTGTGAAGGGCGTGACCGAGGAGACCACCACCGGCGTGCACCGCCTGTACCAGATGCACAAGGAAGGCAAGCTCGCCTTCCCGGCCATCAACGTCAACGACTCGGTGACGAAATCGAAATTCGACAACCTCTATGGCTGCCGCGAATCGCTGGTGGATGGCATCAAACGCGCCACCGACGTCATGATCGCCGGCAAGGTTGCGCTGGTGTGCGGCTACGGCGACGTGGGCAAGGGATCGGCCCAGGCGCTGCGCGCCCTGTCGGCGCAGGTGTGGGTCACGGAAATCGACCCGATCAACGCCCTGCAGGCAGCGATGGAAGGCTATCGCGTCGTGACCATGGATTACGCCGCCGACAAGGCCGACATTTTCGTCACCGCCACCGGCAACTTCCATGTGATCACGCACGACCACATGAAGAAGATGAAGGACCAGGCCATCGTCTGCAACATCGGCCACTTCGACAACGAAATCGACATCGCTTCAGTAGAGAAGTACAAGTGGGAGGAGATCAAGCCGCAGGTCGATCACGTCATTTTTCCGGATGGAAAACGCATCATCATGCTGGCCAAGGGCCGGCTGGTGAACCTGGGCTGCGGCACCGGCCATCCGTCCTATGTGATGAGTTCGTCGTTCGCGAACCAGACGATCGCCCAGATCGAACTGTGGACCGAGGCGCAGAAGAAATCGGGCAAGTATCCGGTCGGCGTGTACGTTCTCCCCAAGCATCTGGACGAGAAGGTGGCGCGCCTGCAGTTGAAGAAGCTCAACGCACAACTGACCGAGCTGACCGATGCGCAGGCGAACTACATCGGCGTTTCCAAGGCGGGGCCGTACAAGCCGGATACGTACCGCTACTGATCCGTAGCCATGTGACCCTTCCCTCACCCTCAGTCCCTCTCCCCGGGGGAGAGGGAAGTCAACCGGCAAGCTTCAGGGTTTTGGCGATGTTCACCCTTCTCC
Source organism: uncultured beta proteobacterium (assembly GCA_903928055.1). Taxonomy (GTDB): domain Bacteria; phylum Pseudomonadota; class Gammaproteobacteria; order Burkholderiales; family SG8-39; genus CAIYPG01. The sequence continues at coordinate 19,626 of CAIYPG010000061.1, forward strand.
CCCGGGGAGAAGGGCCGGGGATGAGGGAAAGCAACACATCGAAAATCCACGCATCGGATCTGCCATCCTGAAAAAGACCATGGAATCCCAACGCAAACACGCCCGCTCCTTCAGCTTCGAATTCTTCCCGCCCAAAACGCCGGCAGGGGAGGAAAAGCTGCGTGAAACCTGGCGGCAACTGGCGCAACTGAAGCCGAAGTTCTTTTCGGTGACCTTCGGTGCCGGCGGCTCGACGCGCGAGCGCACGCTCGGCACGGTGCTGGAAATCCAGGCGGCCGGCTCTGCCGCCGCGCCCCACCTGTCCTGCATCGGCTCGACGCGTGCCGACATCGCAGCAATCCTCGACCTGTACAAATCAAAGGGCGTGCGGCACATCGTGGCGCTGCGCGGCGACCTGCCCTCGGGGTCCGGTGCGGGCGGCACCGGCGAACTGCGCTATGCCAACGAACTGGTCGCCTTCATCCGTGAAAAAACCGGGGATCATTTCCGTATCGAGGTCGCCTGCTATCCGGAATTCCACCCGCAGGCAAAAAGCGCGCAGGACGACCTGCTCGCGTTCAAGCGCAAGGTCGAGGCCGGCGCCGATTCGGCACTCACCCAGTATTTCTTCAATGCCGACAGCTATTTCCGCTTCATCGACGGCTGCGAGCGCATGGACATCAACATTCCGGTCGTCCCCGGCATCATGCCGATCGCGAATTTCTCTCAACTGGCGCGCTTTTCGGATGCCTGCGGTGCGGAGATTCCGCGCTGGCTGCGCCTGAAGATGCAAAGCTACGGCGACGACGCCGAATCGATCCGCAGCCTGGGCCTCGATGTGGTCACGGAACTGTGCGACCGGCTGCTGTCACAGGGCGCGCCCGGGCTGCACTTCTACACCATGAACCAGGCCGGGCTGACCACGACCATCTGGCAGCGGCTGGGCCTCTGATACCCGCTGCAATTCGCCAGCCCATGCCAAAAAAAGACGACTTCGCCGATTACGTCGTGGAGTTGCTGGCCGCGCTGGGTAACGTGGCTGCGCGGCGCATGTTTGGCGGCCACGGCATCTACTCCGACGGACTGATGTTCGCGCTGATCGCCAATCAGGTGCTGTACTTCAAGTGCGATGACGTCACACAGGGGAGCTTCGAGGCCGCCGGCAGCAAGCCATTTGTCTATTCCTCGCGCAGCCGCCGCGTGACGCTCGGCTACTGGAGCGCACCTGAAGACGCCATGGAGTCCGCAGCGCTTGCCCTGCCGTGGGCACGTCTGGCCCTGGATGCCGCGCTGCGCAAGGCGGCCGCCGCACCGGTGCCTCATCGCCGCAGGGCAACGCCGGCCACGCCCTCCTCTTCGCGGCGCACGCGTTCCGGGCGGCTGACAAACAGAAAATAGCCGGCGACGGCAATGCCGGACAGCGCCATCCCGGCGATGGCCCCGGCCCAGAAGCCCCTGGCTCCCAGCGGCGCCGGGAAGCCCAGGTTTACGACCGCGAAATCGGTGAGTGCCAGAAGATAGCCGCCGGCAAGCCCCACTCCCCACAGCCCTGTACCATAGATCAGCATCGGCACAACAGCGCGCTTGTAGCCGCGCAGCACGTTCACCGTCACAGCCTGCACCGCGTCGAACAGGTGATAGCCCGCGACGAACATCAGCAGCCCTGCGGCAACGTCGCGCACCGAGGCATCTGTCGAGTACAGCCCCGCGATGACATCAGCCCCGGTGAAGATGAGCATGGCCACCAGCAGCGCAATGCCCATCGCAAGCGCCAGGCCTGTCGTGCCCGTTGCGCGCGCCCGGGCGTAGTCGTGTGCACCCAGCGCCTGGCCAGCCAGCACGCCGGCGGCGTTGCCCAGCGCCAGCGGCAGCATGAAGCACATCGCCGCGAGGTTGGCGGCGATCTGGTGCGCCGCCGAGGTTGCCGCGCCGAGCCGTGCGATGAACAGCGACATGAACGTGAATGCAGTCACATCCACCATGAAGGTCACGCCGATGGGCACGCCCAGTGCGACCAACTGCCACTGGTCACGCCAGTACGGCCAGGACCAGCGGGCAAACACCCGGAATTGCCGGTAGTCCGGTTCGTACGCAACCCATGCCCAGGCTGAAACACACACCATCGCAGAAGCAAGCACCGTCGCCACTGCGCAACCGGTGGAGCCCAGTTCCGGCGCACCGAGGTGGCCATACATGAATACCCAGTTGAACAGAATCTTCAGCGACAGGCCTGCCAGATTAAGTGCCATCACCGCGCGCGGTCGCGATACCGCGGTGGAGAATCCGTAGAAGGTGCGGAACAGCATCGCCGAGGGAACGCCCCAGGCCAGAACCGCAAGGTACTCCCGTACTTTGACTTCAACTTCCGGAGCGGGCCGGCTGAGCGCGAGGAAGGGGTCGGGAAACCGGAACACCAGCACTGCGATCAGCGCCAGCGCAATCGACAGCCACGCACCCTGCCGTACCTGCTCGCCAATCTCCGAATTGCGGTCCGCGCCATGGAGCCGCGCTACTATCGGTGTCATCGCAAGCTGCACGCCCATCAACGGCCCGAATACCGTGAAAAAAATCGCACCGCCAATGCCGACTGCTGCCAGGTCCTCAGTGCCATGGCGCCCCGCCATCACCGTATCAATAAGCCCATTGGCCATCACCGCCAGTTGTGCGATGAGCACAGGCCAGCCCAGGCGAATGAGGCCGGCGGCAATGTTGCGCGTGGAAACCGTCAATCCCTGTCCTTGGTAAGCATGCCGTGCGGAATGGCGCGGAAAACCGGGGATTTTACCTGCGGCATCGACCATCCATTGCGGACTCCGATCGCATGGAGTGACACTACAGAACCACAACGTCATCGCCTTACCGCGGATTTATTCAGACAGGCGAGTCACGAGATGGCACACCGCAGATGGAAATGTGCAGACACGACGAGCCAGACATGGCCTGGTCACCCTATCTGCTCACCGCATCAAAGGCCCCGGCTTACCTGGCGGACACCAGGGACCCGGGGCAATGCGAAGGCGGAAGAATGCACCGGCCGAGCAGGACGCGCGATTCGCCTTCAATCGGACGTCAGATCTCCCGCACAGGAATGCGCAGGAAAGCCATATTCAATCCGGCTGACGTATTGACGATCAGCCGCTGCGAATCAGGGCTTCTTGGTCCAGGCCGTGCAATAGCCTTGCGGGGATATTTCCGTATCACCGGGCATCACTTTGCAGGTACCCGGTCCCTTCGCGGACGCTCCCGGCACAAACTGCAGGCAGGACGCGCAACTCTTTTCCGCCAGCGGCTTGTCCTGATACTTCAGCGCGGAACGCATGGCCGCATTGGTTGCGGCAGACGCCGGAGCGGAGACAAGCATCAAGGGCACTGCGGCAGAAGCGAGTGCGGCTCCACCCAGTTTCAGAAAGACACGGCGCGATTTTTGATCATCGTTCTTTTTCATCTTGAGTCCATCCCATGAAAGTAAGAGGAGAAAGCCCATCAAACACCAGAAACAACTTTTCACTATATACGCGCGCCGGCAAAAATGCGCTTCTGTTTTTAGCGGGATTGAATCTCAATACGCCGTATCTGACGAATGCATTACAGACATGAAAACTCCCACTTCTTATTTCATAACTTTGATAGAGTCCATTGCAGTTGTCACGTGAGTGAAACGTGCCGCAGACCGGGATTCCCCCGGTTAATGGCTGCGAACTTGCAGGAGGGCCGACCAAGATGATCCAGATTTAGCGGGCACAATGGCGCTTCGGGCAACGATATTGCAAAAAGGCAATTGCTCTTTGCCTTGCAATGGCATCCATTCTGCTGGCCTCGGCCGCCCAAGCACTTCCAGCCTTCAACCGCCAGACAGGCCAGAATTGTGTTGCCTGTCATGCCGGCGGCCAGTTCCCTGAACTCACGCCTTACGGCCGGATGTTCAAGATGACCGGCTATACGGTCGGTGAGCGTGCCATGCCCTTTTCCTTCATGGGCGTGCTGAGTTCCGCAAGCGTTCGCGATACATCGAAGACCGATGACCGCACCGTCGATTTTCAGAAGAACGGATCGCCGCTGTTTGCCACAGGCAGTCTTTTCATTGCGGGCAAGGTAACCGAAAACATCGGCGTCTTTACGCAGATCACCTATGACAATTACGCATCGCAATCCATTGGATCAGACGGTTCTTCCCTTGGAAAATTCCAGGGACACTCGAACGCCGACAACATGGACTTTCGCTATGCGGATCGGCTGATCGACAACGGGCGGGACCTGATCTTCGGGCTCAGCGTCAACAACAATCCTTCGCTCTCTGACCCGTGGAACACCGCCGCGGCGTGGATGCAATACGTGCCCGTTGCCACGCCGACCAGCCACCGCTTCGTGGACGGGAACGCGCCCTACCCCGGAACGGCTTCAGGCGGCAACGTCGCTGGCATCAATCTGTATGGCTTCTGGAATCGAATGCTCTACGGCGAGGTCGGCACGTACAAGACTGCGCAAAAGGCCTTGTCCTTCATGAGCGCCGGGATCAATGACGCGAACACCACGAAACTCGGAAGCGGCCTCAACCCCTATTGGCGGCTGGCTCTGTCGCGCGAATGGGGAGCGCACAACATCATGGTCGGCGCCACCGGCATGGTCGCGCACATATATGATTTGGGATCGGACGTTTCGGACCCCAACAATCTTGGCAAGGTGAAAACCAGAGGCATCGACAGCCAGTATCAGTACCTGCTTGATCCCCACACCTTTACCCTGCAGGCCTCCTATACGCGGACCACGCAGGAATACTCGTTCAACACCCTTTCAGGCGCCTCGCCTTATTTCAGTTCCGACGGCACCACGCCCGTCTCCGCGTACAACTCCTCGGATCACATGAATGTCTTCCGCGCCAAGACGTCCTATATCTACGGAGCGAAATATGGCGGCAGCATTGCATTCTTCAACATGACCGGCTCCTCCAATTCGCTGAACCAGACCTCCGGCTACGATTCGAATGGCCAGATCACTTCGACTGATCCGCTCGGCACGGGAATCACCTCGGCGCGTGTCGGAGGAAATCTCTCAGGCAACCCTGCGACACGCGGTTTCACCTACGAGACGTTCTGGCTGCCGGTCCAATATGCCCGCGTCGGCGCGCAATACACCCGTTACAACAAGTTCAACGGCGCGGCCAGCAATTACGACGGATTCGGGCGCAATGCCAAGGACAACAACACCTTATTCTTCTATGTGTGGGGCGCGTACTAGGCAGGCTTGCTTGTCAGGGACGCGGAAAGGAACGAGCATGAAACCGAGCATACTCCTGGCGTTACTCGCAATTGCACTCGCAACCGCGGCCTGTGCGCCAATAGAACGCTCCCGCTCTTTGAACAATCCCGCCTTGCCAGCCCAGACCATCGCATTGCAGGTCTGTTCGAATTGCCATGGCCTCGATGGAAATTCGGTATCACCAAACTTTCCACGACTGGCAGCGCAAACACGGCCTTATCTCATGGAACAGCTCAGGGCATTTCGCGGTCATGATCGCCTTGACCCTGCAGGCTACGAATACATGTGGGGGCTCAGCCGGCATTTGACTGACGAACAGATCGAGGGACTTGCAACCTACTACGCACAACAGCAACCAAGCCCCAATGTCCTTGCAGCGCCGGGCTCCATAGCCGATGGCAGGTCAGTGTTCGAATCCGGGGTGCCGGACAAGAATATTCCCGCTTGCGCAACATGCCATGGCGCCCTGGGGAAAGGAAATGAGCAATTCCCCCGGCTGGCCGGTCAGCATGCTGACTATCTGGTCAAGCAACTGCTGGTTTTCCAGCGCACCGATGAAAGGCCGGAAGGCGCGATCATGAAGGTGATTGCGCACGACCTCACTCAGGCCAACATTGCTGCAGTCACGAGCTACCTTCAGGGGCTGCCGGACAACTAGAACGCATCTCAAAATTCTCCCTCACTCCGCCCACTCTCTCCGAAGGAGAGGGGCTTTCCCCCCTTATCCCTCGGGGAGAAGGGCCGGGAATGAGGGAAAGAATCGCGCCGAAGATGCCAGAATTATTTTTGAGATAACTTGCAGTCTTGTTTACCGGGCGCTTCGATTGCGAACGCCTCAGGTGCCCTTCTGCTTCAATCCGGTTAACACGGCCATCCACGCTGCTCCGACCACCGACGGCAGGTAATGCTTGTCGATCAGGGTCTGCCCGTAAGCAATGCGCTTCTGCGCTTCCCGTTGATTCGCCAGCGCCCACTGCAATCCGGCGAGGAGATCATCACCGATCCACGCCCCTTCCCTGAATTCCCAGTAGCTGGGCATGCCGCTCGCCACCGCAAACCGGCCGGCCTGAATCGATTCAGCCAGACGGTTTGCACTCACGCCGGTCTTGAGCGGATCAGCCGGATCTCCGGGAATGATGACCAGGTCGCAGTCTGCGAGCGCCGCCGCCAGCACCGCGGGCGACCAAGCGGTAAATCGCATGAAAAGATTGTCAGTACCTTGATGGCGCGTCAGGTCCGCCTCGATTTCCGCGAGCGGCGCGGCAACCACATGCAGCTCCAGTTGCAATGATTTTCCGCCCATGGCCGCCAGCCTGGGCAACCAGTTACGCAGGTAGGCATAGTTTTGCGGCGCGCCGCCAAACCACAGGAGTTTCACGCGACCCTGCAAGCCACGCAGCAGTCCGCGCCGCACCTGCGGTTCAAAACGAGGCACTTGTCGCGCCATCTCAACGGGATCAGGAATGATCACCGCATCACGTTCAGTGTGTGCGGCGACGATGTCGGCCATCGCCGATGAATTAGCGATGACGCCATCGCTGATCGCAATCAAACGCTGCAGATAGGGAAATGCCGCTTCGCCAAAGTGGTTGTCGCACACATCAACAGCCACTTTGACGCCGCGCGCAGACAGCGTCTGCGCAAACTCGATGTGCCGCTCAACGTGCGCAGCACTGCGTGGCAGGATTTTGGAGAATACGGCCACGTCGGCATCCAGATCGTCCGGGGCCTGCTCCGAAAGTGACGACACCCGCTGTCGAATGCCCGCCCGTGCCAGTTCACGCGCGGGGATGCCGATGCGCAGGCGCTGGCTGGCGAGACGGCTGGAGACAAGCCGCGCCGGATCGACGTCCGGCGGGCCATCAGTGGGATCGGCTACCCAGAGGACCTGCATCAGATTCCGGCGTATCGCGTAATAAAGATCAGAGGGTCAAAGGTCGTACTGCTGCGCTTCGCCGATCATCGCCTTGTCAATGACGCTTTTTGCCAGTTGCGGGGCAAACAATTCGATGAAGGCATAGGCATAGCCGCGCAGGATGGCGCCCCGGCGGATCGCCACGCGCGTGGTGCTGGAACGAAACAGGTGGCCGGCCTCGATTGCCCGCAGGTGACGGTCGCGATGCGCCTCGAAGGCCATGGACGCGACGATGCCCACACCCAGCCCCAGCTCGACGTAGGTCTTGATGACGTCTGCATCGATCGCGGTCAGCATCAGGTCGAGATTGAGCCCGCGCGATGCAAATGCCTCGTCGATATGCGAGCGTCCAGTGAAAGCCGTGTCGTAGGTGATGATGGGATACTTCGACAACTCCTCCAGCGACAGTCGCTCCACTTTCAGCAGCGGATGCCTGGCCGGAACCACCACGGTGTGGTGCCAGGTGTAACCGGGCAGGGCCAGCAGCTGCGGGTAGTGGTCCAGCGCCTCGGTGGCAATCGCGATGTCTGCGGTACCGGCCAGGACCATCTCGGCAAGCTGGGGTGGACTGCCCTGGGCCAGCACCAGCTTGACCTTGGGATAGCGCTTCTTGAATTCCGGAACGATGCGCGGCAGCGCATAACGCGCCTGGGTATGGGTGGTGGCCACCGTAAAGGTGCCGATCTGTTCGTCCTTGAACTCGCGCCCAACCTGCTTCAGGTTTTCCGCCTCGATCAGCACGCGTTCAATGATCTTCACCACCGCATGGCCGGGCTCGGTGATGGCCACCAGCCGCTTGCCCTTGCGTACGAAGATTTCGATGCCGAGTTCGTCCTCGAATTCACGGATCTGCTTGGAGACACCCGGCTGGGAGGTAAACAACCGGTTCGCCGCCTCGGTCAGGTTCAGTCCCTGACGGACGGTTTCGCGCACGTATCTAAGCTGTTGAAAGTTCATATAACCGTTATATAACTAATAGTCGCATGCTTATGAGTTTTAATTCTTTTTGATAATATATGCAGTTTATTACGATCTGCCTCCCGGTGTGAAGCGCTTGCTGTGCGACGCACCCAGCAGGCCCTCATTGCAGCAACATTGCAACCCTGAAAATACATGTATACATACGACGAAATCGATCAGCGTGTGGTCGACCAGCGGGTCAGCCAGTTCCGCGATCAGACAGAGCGCTTCCTGGCCGGCAAGCTGGCCGAGGATGAATACCGTCCCTTGCGGCTGAGAAACGGCCTTTATGTGCAACGCTATGCGCCCATGCTGCGCGTGGCGGTGCCCTACGGAATGCTGAATTCGAAGCAGTTACGCATGTTCGCCCACATTGCGCGCAAGTACGATCGGGACTACGGCCACTTCACGACGCGCCAGAACATCCAGTACAACTGGCCCAAGCTCGAGCAGGTGCCGGACATCCTGGCCGATCTGGCGACCGTGCAGATGCATGCCATCCAGACTTCCGGCAATTGCATCCGCAACATCACCGCCGACCATTTCGGCGGCATTGCGAAAGACGAGATCGTCGACACCTTCGTGTGGTGCGAAATCCTGCGCCAGTGGTCCACGTTCCACCCGGAATTCAACTGGCTGCCGAGAAAATTCAAAATCGCCGTAAACGGTGCAACATCCGACCGCGCAGCCACGCATGTGCATGACATCGGCCTGCATGCAGTGAAGGCCGCCGACGGGACGATCGGCTTTCGCGTGGTGATCGGCGGCGGCCTGGGCCGCACGCCCATCGTCGGTCCGGTCATCAATGAATTCCTGCCCTGGCAGCACCTGCTGACCTACCTGGAAGCGGCGTTGCGCGTCTACAACCGCTACGGCCGCCGCGACAACCTGTACAAGGCGCGCATCAAGATCCTGGTGAAGGAACGCGGCGCCGATGCCTTCCGCAAGGAAGTCGAAGCCGAATGGGCCGGACTGAAGGACGGCCCGAATACGCTGACCGAGGATGAGGTCAGCCGCGTCGAGGCGCGCTTCACGAAGCCTGCCTACGAAAAGCTCCCCGAGCGCGACGCCACCATCGACGCAAAAATCGCCACCGACACCGCCTTCCGCAACTGGTACAAGCGCAATGTCTTCCCGCACAAAGTGGCGGGGTACGCCGCCGTCACGCTGTCGCTGAAGCAGACCGGCGTGCCGCCGGGCGACGCCACCTCTGCCGAGATGGATGCGGTGGCCGACCTGGCCGACCAGTATTCCTTCGGTGAACTGCGCGTGTCACACGAGCAGAACCTGATCCTCGCTGACGTGCGCATCACCGACCTCCCCGCCCTCTGGGAAAAGGCGAAGGCACTGGGCTTTGCCACACCGAACATCGGCATGCTGACAAACATCATCTGCTGCCCCGGCGGCGACTTCTGCTCGCTGGCCAACGCCAAGTCGATCCCGGTCGCGCAATCCATCCAGGAACGCTTCGACAACCTCGACTACCTCTACGACATCGGCGAACTCGACCTGAACATTTCCGGCTGCATGAATGCCTGCGGCCACCACCACGTCGGCCACATCGGCATCCTCGGCGTCGATAAGAACGGCGAGGAGTGGTACCAGATCGAAGTCGGCGGCAATCAGGGTGAGATCCGTCCGGGCCGGGGCGCGTCACTGGGCAAGGTCATCGGCCCGTCTTTCGCCCGCGCCGAAG
>CAIYPG010000062.1 GCA_903928055.1 uncultured beta proteobacterium
ACCGACGGCTCACTGAACCCCGCAGGCGTGGCGAAGAAGGTCGCAGACCTCGAAGCCCTGCTTGCCGAGCGTGTGTCTGAGCTCCATGGCAACGAGGAACTGCAGAAGATCGCCTAACTATTCGTCAGTGATCGAGGGCCATCCGCGAGGGTGGCCCTCGTCTTGTTCTGATGGTGGGTAGATAACCGTCCCCGGTATGACGTCACCATCAGCGAACTTGGATTCACCCTGCTCCGTCGAAAATCGCAAGAAGGAAACATTTGCATCCAGCCATTCGTACCCCCGCCGCATAATCCATCGATGCACGACGGGCAGACACACGACCGCCCCGAGAATGTCAGTGATGAATCCAGGAATGGCAATGGGGACTGCCCCGAGTTTGGTTGCCTCCTGACCTGTGAGGATTCGTCCTCGCTGGAAGGATGTTTGTCATGCCGAAAGCATTTCCGATCGAGTTCCGCCGCGATGTCGTCGCGGTTGCTCGTTCCTCTGATGCCCCGATTGCCCAGGTCGCCCGTGATTTCGGAGTCTCGGAGTCGTGCCTTCAGCGGTGGCTGAAGATGGACGACATTGAGGAAGGGCGCCGCCCTGGGGTGAAGCAGGGCGAGTCGGCGGAGCTGCGTGAGGCCAACAAGCGGATCCGCTTGCTGGAGCAGGAGAACGAGGTTTTGCGTCGAGCGGCGGTGTATCTGGGACGGGGCGTGAACCCAAAATGATGTATCCCCTCGTCGGTGATCTCGCCGTCGAGGGCATCCCGATCACGGTGTCGTGTCGGGTGCTGGGCTTTTCCACGACGGCCTATCACGCGTGGCGTAGGAGCCCGGTGTCTCAGCGGGATTGGGATGACGCGCATCTGATCAACGCTGCCATGGACGTCCATGCCGATGACCCAGAGTTCGGATACCGGTTCATTGCGGATGAGTTGATCCACGCGATGGGGTTCGAGGTCGGTGAGAACCATGTGCAACGTCTGTGTGCCCTGCAGGGGATTTCCTCAATCATCGTCAAGCGCCGCGGCTCCGGGAAGAAGGCGGGACCGGCTGTGCATGACGATCATGTGATGCGTGACTTCACCGCTGACGCCGTGAACGTGAAGTGGCTGGTCGACATCACCGAGCATTGGACCGGCGAAGGAAAGATCTACCTCTGCGCGATCAAGGACTGCGCATCCAGGCGGATCGTCGGCTACGCCATCGATGCCCGCATGACCTCAGAGCTCGCCGTTACTGCGCTGCGCATGGCGATCATGCTGCGCGGCCGGCCTGCCGGAACGATCGTCCACAGCGACCGCGGCGGCCAGTTCAGGTCCAAGAAGTTCGCCATGACCCTGCGCAACAACGGACTGGTCGGATCCATGGGCCGCGTCGCATCCGCCGGCGACAACGCCGCCATGGAATCCTTCTTCGCCCTGCTGCAGAAGAACGTCCTCAACCGAAAGCAATGGGCAACCCGCGAAGAACTACGCCTGGAAATCGTGGTCTGGATCGAACGGACCTACCACCGTCGACGGCGACAAAGGGGCCTCGGCAAACTCACCCCAATCGAGTTTGAGACCATCTACAAACAGGTCGCACTCGCGGCCTAAAACCTCAACCCCGCGAGGTAACTAAAGCGGGGGCAGTCCCTTTCGGTGCTTACTGGTTCTTGTGGTCGGCCTGGTTGTTCTGCTCGGCGTGGCAGCATCACCAGGTCCTGCAGTCTGGCTCGGTTCTTCCACCTGAGCGCGACATAGAATTTCGCCATGGCCAATAACCCGGACCGTGCGTCGTACTTCCCAGCCATTGAGAAAAAGTATGGTCTGCCGATGTCGTACTGGTTTGAGCAGATGGAGTCAGTGAAGGACCTGAAGTATCCCGAGCAAATGGAATTCCTGAGAGCCGGTCATGGATTCACCCGTGATCATGCCAATGCACTGGTGCTGTACAGCAGAGGATCGAAAAGTGCTCATCGCTACAGCACGGTTGACGGCTATCTTGCCCAATTCGATGCGCAGAAGGTGAGCACCATGCATGCGATCTTGCGCGCAGCGGTCTCGAAAAGCCGTGCTTTGGAACTG
>CAIYPG010000063.1 GCA_903928055.1 uncultured beta proteobacterium
CCGGCCATCGATGCCACCGAGGTCCACGAACGCGCCGTAGTCGGTGACGTTCTTGACGATGCCCTTGACCACTGCGCCTTCCTGCAGGGTTTCCAGCAGCTTCTGGCGCTCTTCACCCTGGTTGGCCTCAAGCACGGCGCGGCGCGACACAACGACGTTGTTGCGCTTGCGGTCGAGCTTGATGACCTTGAATTCCATTTCCTTGCCCTCGTAGGGCGTGGTGTCCTTGACCGGGCGCGTGTCGACCAGCGAACCGGGAAGGAAGGCACGGATGCCGTTGGTCATGACGGTCAGGCCGCCCTTGACCTTGCCGGTGATGACGCCGGAGACCAGCGTGCTCTCGTCGAGCGCCTTCTCCAGGTCCATCCAGGCGGCGAGGCGCTTGGCCTTGTCGCGCGACAGGCGGGTTTCGCCGTAACCGTCTTCCAGCGCCTCGATGGCGACGGAAATGAAGTCACCGGGCTGGACCTCCACTTCGCCCTTGTCGTTCTTGAATTCTTCAAGGGGAACAAATGATTCGGACTTGAGGCCGGCATTGACGACCACGAAGTTCATGTCGATCCGCACCACTTCCGCGGTAATCACCTCCCCGATGCGCATTTCCTTGCGCGTCAGGCTTTCTTCAAAGAGGGCTGCGAAACTTTCGATGGGCGGGTTGGCTTGGGATTGCACTGCAGCTGCTGTTGTCATGGGTTAAAGGGACCTGATTGGGCCTGATTCCTCAACTTCGAGGAGCAGGGCTGGTTCAAAAAATTCGATGCAAGAAACCGCCATCTCTTTATGGCTCAATGCCTTGCATCACCTGTTTCGGCGCGGTACCACGTCAGGACACGTTCAACGGCGTCGGCAATGGACATCGCCGTCGTGTCGAGCAGTCTTGCATCGGAACCTTGCCGGAGGGGCGCTGCGCTACGCGATTCATCACGTGCATCGCGCTCCCTGAGATCCTGCAAAAGGGGGTCAAGTGTAGCAACGATTCCTTTTTGTTTCAACTGTTTATAGCGCCGCATCGCCCGCTCTTCGACCGTCGCCGTGAGGAAAACCTTGAGGCGTGCATCGGGGAAAACCACCGACCCCATGTCGCGGCCATCGGCCACCAGGCCGGGCAACTGGCGGAACGCCCGTTGCCGATCCAGAAGTGCCGTCCTGACCTGTGGATGAACGGCCACCGCCGAGGCCGCCCGCCCCGATTCTTCTGTCCGGATACCCTCTGTAACATCCTGTTTTTCAATAAGTATCTTGTCGCCGCTAAAGGCGACGGCGAGATTACCTGCAACCCCGGCCAGCCTGACCTCGTCGTCCAGGGAAATGCCGGAATTGCGCGCCACCAGCCCGACCAGCCGGTACAGAGAACCACTGTCGAGATAGTGAAAGCCAAGCGCCTCAGCCACCTTCTGCGCGACGGTGCCCTTGCCGGACGCGGAAGGCCCGTCAATGGCGATGACTGGCGGCAGGGACTCAACCATGCGTGACCGAAGCCAGCGCGTCGAAATAGCCCGGATAGGTCTTGCTCACGCAACCCGGGTCATTGATGCGCACCTGGATTCCGCCCAGTGCAGCCAGGGAAAAGCACATGGCCATTCGATGGTCGTCGTACGTGTCGATGGTCGCCGGCTGCAGTTGCTCAGGCGGTGTGATGCGAAGAAAGTCCGCGCCCTCCTCCACCGTGGCTCCGAGTTTGCGCAGCTCAGTGGCCATGGCTGCAATACGGTCGGTTTCCTTGACCCGCCAGCTGGCAATGTTGCGCAGCGTGCTGGTGCCGGAGGCAAACAGCGCGGCTACCGCTGCGGTCATGGCGGCGTCAGGAATGTGGTTGAGATCCACATCCAGCGGCTTCAGGTGGCCCGCCGCCCCTGCTTCCGCGCTCGCGGTCGATTCAATCCAGTTCTCGCCCAGCGTGATCTGCGCGCCCATCTGCTCCAGCGTCTCGATGAAACGCACGTCACCCTGGATGCTGCCCCGCCCCACGCCCTCGACGCGCACCGGGCCGCCCCCTGTCAATCCGCTAATCATGCCGGCGGCCAGGAAGTACGATGCCGACGAAGCATCGCCTTCGACGAATACTTCGCCGGGACTCTTGTAGCGCGCCGGTGGCAGCGAAAATGACGACCACCCCTGACGAATCGCCGCGATACCGAACCGTTGCAGCATGTTGAGCGTGATATCGACATAGGGCTTGGAAATCAGGTCGCCCACCACCCTGACTTCCGCCGCTGCACCCGACAAGGGCAGCGCCATCAACAGCGCCGACAGGAATTGCGAGGACACGTCGCCGCGCACGGCAACCGGCCCGGTCACGTGCAGGGCATCTCCGTGTATGACGATCGGCGGATAGCCTTCATTGACCGCGTAGTCGATGCGCGCCCCGAGGGGCCGCAGTGCATCCACCAGGTCTGCAATCGGACGCTCGAACATGCGCTCTACGCCGGTCAGCCGGTATTCCCCGCCCATCATGGTCAGCGCCGCGGCCAACGGCCGGAAAGCCGTGCCGGCGTTGCCGAGAAAGAGTTCGGCCGAGCGCACCGGAAAGCGACCGCTGCAGCCGCTGATGCGCACCGTGTCGCCGGTCTTCTCAAGCGCCACACCGAGCTTCTTCAGTGCCGCGATCATCACCGCGGTATCGTCGGAGTCGAGCACGTCGCGCACCACGGTCTCGCCTTCGGCGAGCGCGGCAAGCAGCAGCACGCGATTCGAAATGCTCTTGGAGCCCGGCAGTCGCACGCTGCCTGACACGCGACGAATCGGGCCGAGATCGAGATAATCCATCCTGCTCATGGAAGCACCGCCTGCAGCGCTACAGCCAGCGACCGCGCGCCGAACGCGAGCGCTCGAACAGGTTCTCGAGCGCCGCGCCATCACCGGCATCGAGCAGCTTCTGCACCTCTTCCAGCTTGTCGCGGTAGTGCTTCAGTTCCACTGACACCGCCTCGCGATTGGACAGGAAGATGTCGCGCCACATTTCCGGACTGCTGGAGGCGATGCGCGTGAAATCGCGGAAACCGCCGCCGGAGAACGAAAAGATGCGCTCGCCATTCGGCCGCGCAGCGAACTCGTCCACCAGCGCAAATGCCAGCAGGTGCGGAAGGTGGCTGACTGCGGCGAGCATCGCATCATGCTCATCCGCTGGCAGTTCGCTCACCCGCGCGCCGCAGGCCTCCCAGGCAGCACGCACCAGCGCCTGCGCCCTCGCAGAGGTCTCGGCCATCGGGGTCAGCACCACACGGCGGTCAACATACAATTCGGGAAACGCAGCGCCCGGACCACTTTTCTCGGTACCTGAAATCGGATGCGCCGGCACGAAGCGGTCAAGGGTCCCAGCCAGATGCTCGCGGGCAACGGCGATGACATCCTGCTTGGTGCTGCCGCCGTCGGTGACCACGGCCTCGCGTGGCAGGAATGGCGCGATTGCTGCAAACACCTTGCCCATCTGCCCCACCGGCGTGGCCACCAGTACGAGGTCTGCCCCTGCAAAGCTTTCTGCATCGTAAGCACCGATGCGGTCAATGACGCCGAGCTGCTTCGCCTGCTCCAGCGTTTCCGGCCTGCGGCTGATGCCAACCACTTCGCCGACCACGCCGGCGCGCTTCAGCGCCAGCGCGAACGAACCGCCGATGAGTCCCGCGCCGATGACGACCAGGCGGGGAATGCGTACCGCGGTCATCAACTCAGGCCGCCATTGCGTTTTTCAACGCCGCGAGGAATTGTTTGTTCTCGTCGAAGAGGCCGATGGTGACGCGCAGGTGATCCGGCATTTCATAACCTGCCACCGGACGCACGATGACGCCCTGTTTGAGCAGGTTTGCATACACCGCACCTGCAGTGGACGCGCCCGCCTTTTTCGGCAACTCGAAGCTGATGAAATTGCCGACCGAGGGAATCCATTTCAGGCCCAGTTCATGGAAACCCGCTTCGATTTGCGCCATGCCGGCACGGTTCAGCGCGTAGCTCCGCGCCACGAACTCCTGGTCGCCGAGCGCCGCAGTTGCCGCAGCCAGCGCCAGGCTGTTGACGTTGAACGGCTGGCGCAGGCGATTGAGCAGGTCCGCGACCGCGGGGTCCATCAGCCCGTATCCCACGCGCAGGCCGGCCAGGCCATAGGCCTTGGAGAAGGTGCGCGTGATGATCAGGTTGCGATGGGATTTCAGCCAGCGCACGCTGTCGGCGCGCAACTCGTGCGGCAGGTATTCGTTGTAGGCCTCGTCCAGCACCACCACGACATCCTCCGGGACCTTGCCGAGGAAGGCCTCGATGTCCTTCGCCGGGATGTAGGTCCCGGTCGGATTGTTGGGATTGGCAATGAATACAATTCTCGTTTCAGGGCCTATGGCTTCTGCCATCTTATCAAGATCATGACAATAATCGCGGGTTGGAACAACGATGCCGCGGCCACCGCGAGACTGCGTCGCCAGCGGATACACCGCGAAGGCATGGCGCGCATACACCGTCGTTGCGCCCGGCGTGAGGAAGGCACCGGTGGCAAGCTCCAGCAGGTCATTGGAGCCGTTGCCAATGACGATGTTCGCAGGCTCGACGCCATAGTGCTTTGACAGCGCCGCCTTCAGTTCGAAGGCATTGCCATCGGGGTAGCGTGCAAGGTCATCCACCGCCGCTTCGATCGCATCCCGGGCTCTGGGTGAAAGGCCAAGCGGATTTTCATTTGAGGCGAGCTTGATGATCTTCGCCTCGTCCAATCCCATTTCGCGCGCCAGCTCCGAGATCGGCTTGCCAGGCTGGTAAGGGGCAATTGCGCGGACATAGGCCGGCGAGCGTTCGCAGATATCCATGAAGAGTGAAACCCGTCTAGTTGGTCGCTGCAGTTTCAGCGACGTTGGAAGCGGCAGGATAGCTGCCGAAGATTTTCAGGAAAGGCGCCTTCTGCCGCACCTCGTCCAGGGATTGCTTCACCGGCGCATCGTCCTGATGGCCGTCGATGTCAATGAAGAACAGGTACTCCCACTGCCCGGTGCGGGCCGGACGGGATTCGATGCGCGTCATGCTGACGCTGTTTCGCGCAAACGGCGAAATCAGGTCGAGCACCGCTCCCGGCTTGTTCGGCGCGGACATCACCAGGGAAGTTCTGTCCCTGCCCGTAGGCCCGCAGGCTTTTCTCCCCAATACCAGAAAGCGCGTCATGTTACGCGGATCGTCCTCGATGCCGGTGGCCAGCAGCTTGAGCCCATAGCGTTGTGCCGCGAGCTCGGGGCCGATGGCGCAGGCCGTGGGCTCAGTGGCGACGCGCACCGCCGCTTCGGCATTGCTCGCCACCGGCACTTGCTCCGCCCGGGGCATGTTCTGCACCAGCCACCCGGCACACTGCCCGAGCGACTGGGGATGGGAATACACACGGGAAAATATTGCCGGCGCCGCTTCGTTCTTCGCCATCAGGTTCTGGCGCACGCGCAGCACCACTTCGCCGCAGATCGTGAGCGGCGAAGCCACGAGCAGGTCCATGGTGCGGCCGATGGCGCCTTCGCTGGAGTTCTCGACAGGAACCACAGCGTACTGCGCCGCACCCGACTCGGCCTTGCGAAATACCTCATCAATCGAAGTGCAAGGGGCGCCCTCCGCCGACGATCCGAAATGACGCACCATCGCCATTTCCGAAAAGGTCCCTTCGGGGCCGAGATAGGCGATGGCCACGCGTTGCTCTGGTTCTTGGCAGGCCGACATGATTTCAGTGTAAATCTTTCCGAGGCCTTACGCAGTCAGCGAACCCGCCTGTGGCGCGGCCTGCTTCAATCACCTCCCTCAGCAGCCGTGCTCTGCGCCGCGGTCGACAGATCGGCTCCACTCCCTTCAGGTCACCGATCTTCCATGCCCGCCTCTCCCGCTCACCGAGCAGATCAACAATGCGCACATCCAGCGCATCAATGACGGCACAAAGCAGCGCGGTATCGCCAGGCATGGCTGCAGATTCAGCGCGTCTGCACGACCCGGAGGTCAGGCGCTCGGCAGGTAACGCACGGCAAGCACGCCGGGGATCTTGCGCAGCCCGTCGATGACCTCGGGTTTCACGGCGCTGTCCACGTCAACCAGCGTATAGGCGAGGTCTCCCTTGGAGCGGTTCAGCATGTTGTGGATATTGAGGCCGGCACCGGCCATGGCGCCGGAAATCTGGCCCACCATGTTCGGCACATTGGCGTTGGCAATCGCCACACGGAACGGTGCTTCGCGGCTCATGCTGACGTTCGGAAAATTGACAGCGTTCTGCACGTTGCCGTTTTCCAGATAGTCCCTGACCTGATTCACGACCATGACTGCGGAATTGTCCTCGGCCTCTCCGGTCGAGGCCCCCAGGTGCGGCAACGCGACGACACGCGGGTTCCCTGCCAGTTCGGCTGCGGGGAAATCGGTGACGTAATACTTCAGCTTGTTCGCCTTGAGCGCCTCGCCCACGGCCTTTGCATCCACGATCTCGTCACGCGAGAAATTGAGCAGCACCGCGCCTTCGCGCATCTGGCCCAGGTTCTTTGCGCCAATCAGTCCGCGCGTCGCATCGAACAGCGGCACATGCACCGTGACGAAATGGCTCGCCCGCAATACTTCTGCAATGGAATTCGCCTTCTTCACCTGCGAGGGCAGGCTCCAGGCCGCTTCCACGGTGATTTCTGGATCGTAGCCGAGCACATTCATGCCCAGCTTGATGGCGGTATCCGCCACCATGCTGCCGATCTTGCCCAGGCCAATGATGCCCAGCGTCTGGTTGGGCAACTCGAAGCCGGCGTAATCCTTCTTGCCGTCTTCCATGATCTTCGCCAGCTTCTTCTCGTCTTTCTCGGTCTGTGCTGCGACAAAACCCAGCGCCGGGACGATGTTGCGCGCAGCCAGGAGCATCCCAGCCAGCACCAGTTCCTTTACCGCATTGGCATTGGCGCCCGGCGCATTGAATACGGGCACACCGCGCTGGGTCATGGCAGGCACCGGGATGTTGTTGGTGCCCGCGCCAGCCCGGCCGATCGCCAGCACCGAATCGGGGATGGTCATGCTGTGCATGTCATGTGACCTGACCAGAACTGCCTCGGGAGCGGCAGTATCCTTGGCAACCTTGTAGCAATCCTTTGGGAACAGGTCCAGGCCCAGTGGCGAAATCTGGTTCAACACCAATACATTGAAGGCAGTGGTCATATGCAGTCCGGAAAATCGGATTGATCGGAAAAGGAGTCATCTGAGCGGCGCCGGGCGTGCCCGGCCGCTCCCAGAACGTGCTCAGGCCTGCTTTGCTTCGAACTCGCGCATGTAGGCCACGAGCTTCTGAACCCCCTCGAGCGGCATGGCGTTATAAATGGAAGCGCGCATGCCGCCGACAGAACGATGGCCCTTCAGTTGCACCATGCCGAGCGCTTCCGCGCCCTTCAGGAACGCGCCATCCAGAGACTCGTCCTTCAGCTTGAACGGCACGTTCATGCGTGAACGATCGCCCTTGTCGATCGGGCTGATGAAGAACTTGCTGGCGTCGAGGTAGTCATACAGCACTTTCGCCTTGGCGATGTTGCGCTTCTCGATTTCGGCCAGGCCGCCCTGCTTTTTCAGCCACTTGAACACCAGGCCGGCAATGTAGACCGCGTAGGTCGGCGGCGTGTTGAGCATGGAATCGTTTTCGGCCTGCTGCTTGTAGTCGAAGGCCGAGGGCGTGACAGGCAGCGCCTGTCCGATCAGGTCATCGCGCACGATCACGATGGTCAGGCCTGCCGGGCCGATGTTCTTCTGCGCACCGGCGTAAATCAGTCCGTATCTGGAAACGTCAACCGGACGCGACAGGATGTGCGAGGACATGTCCGCCACCAGCGGCACATCACCAGTCTGCGGCACCCATTGGTACTCCAGCCCACCGATCGTCTCGTTGGAACAGATGTGCACATAGGCCGCGTCCTTCGTCAGCTTCCAGGACGACTGGGGAGGAATATAGCTGTACCCGCGATCCTGGCTCGAAGCCACGACGTTGACGTTGCAGTACTTCTTCGCTTCCTTGATGGATTTCTTAGACCATTCGCCGGTATCGACATAATCCGCCACGCTGCGGCCGCGCAGCATGTTCATGGGGACAATGGCGTTTTCCGCGATCGCCCCGCCCTGCAGGAACAGCACCTTGTAATTGGCGGGAATGGCCAGGAGTTCACGCAGGTCAGCCTCGGCTTCGGCGTGGATCTGGATGAACTCCTTGCCGCGATGGCTCATTTCCATGACGCCCATCCCGGAGTTGTGCCAATCCAGCATTTCCGATGCGGCCAGCTTCAATACTTCTTCCGGAAGGGCTGCGGGGCCTGCGCTGAAATTGATTGCTCGTGCCATTCTTGGACCGTCCTTTGTAGTTTATTTAATGCGTTGCCGGCGGAGCGCCATTGTCGCCGCCCTCGCTTCCATCTCCGCCAGTGCCGCCAGCAGGTTCCGCCGGGGCTTCCTGTGCGACTTCGGCGCCATCCGCGCCATTTGTTCCATTCACTCCGTTTTCGTCCTCAGCTTCGCCGATGCGTTCCACGCCAGCGAGCATCGTGCCCTCGTCCAGGTTGATCAGCGTCACGCCCTGGGTCGAACGGCCCATTTCGCGAATATCTTTCACACTCGTGCGAATCAGCACGCCTGCCGTCGAGATCAGCATGATTTCGTCGCGGTCGTCCACCAGCACCGCGCCCACCAGTTTGCCGTTGCGCTCGCTGGTTTGAATGGCGATCATGCCCTTGGTGCCGCGGCCGTGACGGGTGTACTCGGCAATCGGCGTACGCTTGCCGAAACCGTTTCCTGTTGCCGTCAGCACGGTCTGACTCTCGTTCTCGGCCACCAGCATGGACACCACGCGCTGACCCTCATCGAGCATCATGCCGCGCACGCCGCGCGCCTGCCGGCCCATGGGCCGCACATCGTCTTCCTCGAAACGCACCGCCTTGCCGGCATCGGAGAACAGCATCACGTCATGGTGGCCGTCGGTGATGGCCGCGCCGATCAGATGATCACCCTCGTCAAGCTCGACCGCGATGATGCCCTTCTCGCGCGGATTGGAGAACGCCGACAGCGGCGTCTTCTTGACCGTGCCCATGGTCGTGGCCATGAACACGTAGTGGCTGTCGTCATACAGCTTGATCGGCAGCACGGCGCTGATCTTTTCACCTTCAGCGAGCGGGAACAGGTTGACGATGGGCTTGCCGCGGCTGGTGCGCGTGCCCTGCGGCACCTGATAGACCTTCAGCCAGTACAGCCTGCCATGCGAGGAAAAGCAGAGCATGGTGTCGTGGGTGTTGGCAATGAACAGGCGATCGATGAAATCGTCTTCCCTGGTGGTCGCCGCCTGCTTGCCGCGCCCGCCGCGGCGCTGCGCCCGGTAGTCCGCCAGCGGCTGCGACTTGACATAGCCGGCATGCGAGAAGGTCACAACCACGTCTTCCGGCGCGATCAGGTCCTCCATCGACAGGTCTTCGGCATTGATCACGATTTCGCTGCGGCGCTTGTCGCCGTACTGCGCGCGGATCGCATCAAGTTCCTCTGAGATGATCTGCGTGATGCGCGCAGGTTTGGCGAGGATGTCAAGGTAATCGCTGATCTTCTCGAGCAGTTCCTTGTACTCGGCGACGATCTTGTCCTGCTCCAGGCCGGTAAGACGCTGCAGGCGCATCTCGAGGATGGCCTGGGCCTGCACATCGGACAGGCGATAGCCGTCGGCCTGCATGCCGAACAGCGCGGACAGGCCGTCGGGGCGAGATGCGTCTGCGCCGGCACGCGCCAGCATTTCCTCGACCACAGGCGAGCGCCAGGCCTTGGCCATGAGTTCGACCTTGGCTTCAGGCGGCGTCTGCGAACGCTTGATGAGCGCGATGATTTCATCGACGTTGGACAGCGCAACCGCCAGGCCTTCCTGGATGTGGGCCCGCTCGCGCGCCTTGCGCAACTCGAACACCGTGCGCCGCGTGATCACTTCCCGCCGATGGGCAAGGAAGGCCGCCAGCATCTGCTTGAGGTTCAGGAGACGCGGCTGTCCGTCAAGCAGCGCCACCATGTTCATGCCGAAGGTGTCCTGCAGTTGCGTCTGCTTGTACAGATTGTTCAGGATGACTTCGGGCAACTCACCGCGCTTCAGCTCGATCACCACGCGCATGCCGGACTTGTCCGACTCATCCTGGATGTGCGCAATGCCGTCGATCTTTTTTTCACGCACCAGTTCGGCGATGCGCTCGAGCAGCGCCTTCTTGTTCACCTGGTACGGCAACTCATCGACGATGATGGACTGGCGGTTGCCTTTTTCCACATCCTCGAAATGGGTGCGCGCACGCATCACGATGCGGCCACGTCCGGTGCGATAGCCTTCGCGCACGCCAGCCACGCCGTAGATGATGCCGGCGGTCGGAAAGTCCGGCGCCTGGACGATGTCGATCAGTTCATCGATCGTCATGTCGGGGGCCTGCAGCAGGCGCTGGCAGGCCTCGATCACATCCGACAGATTGTGCGGCGGGATGTTCGTCGCCATGCCCACCGCGATGCCCGAAGAACCATTCACGAGGAGGTTGGGGAATTTCGCGGGCAGGACCAGCGGTTCCTTTTCCTTGCCGTCATAGTTCGGCCCGAAATCGACGGTTTCCTTGTCGATGTCAGCCAGCAGCTCGGAAGTAATTCGATCCAGCCGGCACTCGGTGTATCGCATGGCAGCCGCATTGTCGCCGTCCACCGAACCGAAATTGCCCTGGCCATCAATCAGCGTGTAGCGCAGGCTGAAGTCCTGCGCCATGCGCACCAGCGTGTCGTATATGGCAGAGTCCCCGTGCGGATGGTATTTACCCATCACCTCGCCGACGACCCGGGCGCACTTCACATATGGGCGGTTCCAAGTGTTGCTCGACTCGTGCATGGCAAACAGCACGCGGCGATGCACCGGCTTCAATCCGTCGCGCACATCGGGCAGCGCACGGCCGACAATGACGCTCATCGCGTAGTCGAGATAGGACCGCCGCATCTCCTCTTCGAGACTGACGGGCAGCGTTTCTTTTGCGAACTGGTCCATGACTGATTGATCCCGGCCGGGATCCGCTTACGGCGCGGTTTTGTACCGTCGTGCCGGGGCGAAAAACAGGCTTGGTTAAAAGGTGAAATTTTAACAGTAACGCCCACCCCGGGCCAGTTGAATCGACTCCTCGGGCGATGATTGCCACGCGCCCGCTGCGGCACCTTGCAGATCGGTCCGACACGACACGGCTGGTATCATGCCCACCATGAAAGTCATCAATCCACATGTCCCTCGAACCACAGCCCATTGATTGCCTGATCTCCGCCCGCTGGGTCGTTCCGGTCGAGCCCGAAGGCGTCGTGCTGCCAAATCACAGCGTGGCCGTGCGCGAGGGCG
Source organism: uncultured beta proteobacterium (assembly GCA_903928055.1). Lineage (GTDB taxonomy): Bacteria > Pseudomonadota > Gammaproteobacteria > Burkholderiales > SG8-39 > CAIYPG01. The sequence goes on from CAIYPG010000063.1 coordinate 11,324, forward strand.
CCATTGAAGCCGTGCTGCCCACCGAAGAAGCGCTGAAGCGCTTCAATGCCGCTGAGCATGTGGATCTTGGCGCGCATGCGCTCATCCCCGGCCTGGTCAACCTGCACACCCACGCAGCCATGACGCTGATGCGCGGCCTGGCTGACGACCTGCCTCTGATGCAATGGCTGGAAAAACACATCTGGCCGGCCGAGGCGAAGCATGTTTCGTCGCAATTCGTCCACGACGGCACAATGCTCGCCTGCGCCGAAATGCTGGGCGGAGGCATCACGACCTTCAGCGACATGTATTTCTTTCCGGAGGACGCGGCGCGCGCGGCACTCGAAAGCGGCATGCGCGCGGCCATCGGCATCATCGCCATCGAGTTTCCGACCGCCTACGCCAGCGATCCGGATGACTACATTCAAAAGGGGCTGGCCGCCCGGGACGCACTGAAAAGCGAATCCCGTTTGTCGTTCTGCATGGCCCCCCATGCGCCCTACACGGTTTCAGACAAGACCTTCGAGCACATCCTAGTCCTGGCCGAGGAACTCGATCTGCCCATTCAGGTGCATCTCCATGAGACACAGGAAGAAATCAAAGGCAGCCTCGCTGCACATGGCAAACGCCCCCTCGAGCGACTGCGCGCGCTCGGCCTGGTGGGCCCGCGCCTGATCGCCGTTCATGGCGTGCACTTCAGCGATGCTGAAATTTCCGGCCTGGCACTCGCCAATGCCTCGGTGGCGCACTGCCCCTCATCCAACCTGAAACTCGCCAGTGGCCTCGCCCCGGTTGCCGCCCTGCTCGACCATGGCGTGAACATCGGCCTTGGCACTGACGGCGCCGCCAGCAACAACCGCCTCGACCTGTTCCAGGAAATGCGCTTGGCAGCGTTGCTGGCCAAGGGATCCTCAGAGCGCGCAGACGTCATGCCCGCAGCCAGGGCGCTGACTGCAGCCACCCTGGGCGGAGCCCGCGCGCTCAGCCTGGACGGACGCATCGGCTCCCTTTTGCCCGGCAAGCGCGCCGATTTGTGTGCCGTCCGACTGGACGGCACCGGCCTCGTCCCGTGCTACGACCCGATTTCCCACCTTGTCTATGCTGCCGGGCGCGAAAATGTCACCCATGTCTGGGTGGATGGCCGGATTTTGCTGAATGAGCGGCAATTGACCTCAATCAATGTCGCGGATTTGTACAAAAATACCCATTTGTGGCAAAATAAGTTGCTATCGGAAACAAAAGCTTAGGTCGAGTTGAATTAAACTGGTTAGAGCCTACAGCCAACTGGCTCCGATACCCGGGTGTGCAAACAAAAGAGAGGGAAGCAAATGACTACAATCTGGAACAAACCGATATCTCTGGCAGCTGTCGCGGCATTCGCACTGTCAACCCTTTCCGTTTCCGGCGTTGCCGTCGCCCAAGACAGTGGCTATGTCAAGGACGGCACCGGCAAGACCACCGTCCACAGCGGCTTCGGCACCTGCGTGCGTACAGGCTACTGGACCCCCGCTCTGGCCACCGAGGAATGTGATCCGGATCTGGTGAAGAAGCCCGACGCCCCGGCTCCTGCGCCGAAGCCCGCCGCAGCCAAGCCTGCTGCCGCTGCTCCCGCACCTGCGCCGAAGCCTGCCGCTCCGAAACCTGCCGCTGCCGCGCCCGTGACGCAGAAGGTCACGCTGGCCGCTGATGTACTGTTCGACTTCGACAAGGCAGTGGTCAAGCCCGAAGGCCAGAAGAAGCTGGACGAGTTGGTTGGCAAGATGAAGGCGATCAGCCTCGAAGTCATCATCGCCATCGGCCATACGGACTCGATCGGCAGCGATGCCTACAACCAGAAGCTGTCGATGCGCCGTTCGCAGGCCGTCAAAGCCTACCTGGTCAGCAAGGGCATTGAAGCCAACCGCATCTACACCGAAGGCAAGGGCGAGAAGCAACCCGTCGCTCCGAACACCACCAAGGAAGGTCGCGCGAAGAACCGTCGCGTGGACATCGAAGTGGTTGGCACGACCACGAAGTAAGCAAAACGCCTCACGAAAAAGCCCTGCCTCGGCAGGGCTTTTTTATTTCTGTCGTACCCTGTGCCAATTGACGCAATAAGCCCATGACCGAAAACCTAAACGCCGACCCCCTGGAGCTTGAGAAATTCAGCGCCCTCGCCCATCGCTGGTGGGATCCACAGAGCGAATTCCGCCCGCTGCACGAAATCAATCCTCTGCGCCTGGACTGGATTGACGGCAAGGCAGCGCTGTCCAGAAAATCCGTCGTGGATGTCGGCTGCGGCGGTGGCATCCTCGCCGAATCCATGTCCACCCGTGGCGCCAAAGTACGTGGAATCGATTTATCTGACAAGGCGTTGTCCGTCGCACGGCTGCATGCTCTCGAAACCTCAGCAACGATCACCTACGAGAAGATCTCAGCGGAGGACCTTGCCGAGCGCGAGCCTGGGAGTTACGACGTCGTGACCTGCATGGAAATGCTGGAGCATGTGCCCGATCCTGCCAGCGTCGTGCGTGCCTGCGCAAATCTTGCCCGCCCCGGGGGACAGGTCTTCTTCTCCACGATCAACCGCAATCTGAAGGCCTACCTGCTCGCCGTGCTCGGCGCTGAATATCTCCTCAAGATGCTGCCGCGCGGCACCCACGACTACACCCGCTTCATCAAACCCTCTGAACTGTCGTCGCTGTGCCGCGCCACAGACCTGGAAGTACGTGAAGTGCTGGGCATGCACTACAACCCGCTCAACCAGACCTACACACTGGGCGGCAATGCGGATGTGAACTACCTTCTGCACACCGTCAAGCCCTGACCGCAAGTCGGCCACAATTCGCCATGACCCACCGTTCCATTCGTGCCGTGCTGTTTGATCTTGATGGCACGCTTGCCGATACCGCACCTGACCTCGCCGGCGCATTGAACCGCTTGCTGGCCGAACGCGGGCAGGCACCGGTGCCACTGGCACAGACCCGTCCCTACACATCCAGTGGTGCGCGCGGCCTGATTGGCGCCGGACTTGGCATCGGGCCCGACCACCCGGAATACGAAGCGCTGAAGATGCGCTTTCTTGACCTGTATGCAGAGAACATCCTGGTTGATACAAAACTCTTTCCCGGAATGGAAGCACTGCTTGGTGAACTGGAGAAACGTCAACTGCGCTGGGGCATCGTCACCAACAAGGCCGCACGCTTCACCGATCCGCTGATTACAGCCATGGGCCTCGCCCGGCGATCTTCATGCACCGTCAGCGGGGACACCACAGCGCATATCAAGCCCCACCCCGAGCCATTGCTCCATGCCGCGCGCCAGATCGGCCTTGAACCCACGGTCTGTCTTTACGTCGGCGATGACCTGCGCGACATCCAGGCCGCCCGGGCAGCCGGCATGCCGGTGCTGGCCGCGGCCTTTGGCTATCTCGGTGACAGTGACCCGCGTGACTGGCAGGCCGATGGCGTCATCAACCACCCTTCCGAGATACTGAACTTCCTTGCTTGAACTTCCGGGATCAGCACCCATCTATGGGATAATAGTCTTGCAGTAGCCATTACGACTCCGGGGGCGACCTGGTCTCGACGTGGGTGTTGAAGCAGTTCAGTGCATACCGAGGACCAGCTCCCTCGTAAATCCAACTGGAAACGCAATAACTGCGAACGACGAACGTTTCGCCCTAGCCGCTTAATACCGGTTAGCTCTGCACCGGCATGTTCATGGGCCGGGTAGTGCAAACTACAGCAGAGTCCCTTACATGAACTCGCGGTCGGCAGGGTCACTTTGCCGATAGCTAAACTCAAGGTGGCTCGCCGTTTGAAAGCCTGCCGGTTGGCGTGCGAACGGTTAAATCAAATAATTCGGCTAAGTATGTAGATCTGGCTGTAGAGAGCTTGCGGACGCGGGTTCGATTCCCGCCGCCTCCACCAATACTCAAAGTCCCAACTCTTATCAGTTGGGATTTTTTTTGCCTGTTCCCCCAGTGAAAACCGCAATTACGTCGCGCGCGTCGCTTCGGAGGCGGCACAATTTTCCGCCCGATTCCCGCAAATTCCTCTCTCTGTTATCAGTAGGGACGCGAGCGCTCGCGA